>DASTON010000029.1:0-3227 GCA_035762525.1 Planctomycetota bacterium
GTGGGAGCCCTCTCCTTCGGCGCCGCCCGTCCAGCCGCTTCCGCCGCCGCCCCCGCCCAAGAAGGCGCCCCCGGATCCCGTCGAGGCGCGCAAAGCCGTGCTCGCCGAGCTTGCCCGGCAGCGGCGCGCGGAGGGAGAAGCCCGCGTTGCCGAAGCCCGCCTGAACGTCCAGAAGGATCTGGATCGGGAGGAGCAGGAGGCGAAGGCGTTCGAGAAGAGATTCGCCGACTTGCGACTCGACGTGAAGCTCACGTCCAACCAGGAGTACAAGCAGGCCGTCATCGCCGGCTTCAATCCCGACGAGCTCCGCATCAGGACCGGCCGCGAAACGGCGGTCCTGCCCTGGTCGATCGTCGACCCCGAGACGGTCGTCGAGGTCGCCCAGTACGTGTATCGCGGCGGAGCCTCGGAGGACCTGCTCGCGCTCGCGCGCTTCTACGTCGACCGCCGGCTGTGGAAGGAGGCCCAATCCGTCCTCCACCGGCTGAAAAACGTCGACGAGGCGAAGGCGGCGCTGGTCGACGCCTACGACCAGGCGGCCGAGCCGCTCCTGACGGGGAAAGGACTCTTCCAAGGGGCGCTCAAGACGACGGGCGCGACGGGCCTGCGGCTCTCCTATGACTTCTCCGATCCCTCCCAAGGCGACGACTTCAAGGGAGTGGCGCGCGGCATCAAGGTCGAGAGCGGGAGGATGACGCTCGAAACGGAGAAAACCCTCCATTGGGTCGTGGGCGATTCCGAACTCGAATTCTGGGAGGAAGTGGACCTGGACGCCACCGTGAGCGTCCAGGGCGAGCTCCTGGTGATCTTCCACCAGCGGCCGGGCCAGGACTTTTACGTCGTCGAGCTCGGCCCCGCGGGGACGGCGCTGAAGAAGGGGAAGTCCGCCGATTCTGCCAAGGACCTGAACCGGAACTCGAGCGCGGTTCTCAAGGGAGAACAGAAGATCCGCGTCTCGGTCCGGCGCCACCGCGTGTCGGTCTCCATCGGGGGCCGGCCGGCGCTCGCCTTCGAGGATACCGCGGCCGGGACGGAGCCCCGCGGTCGGTTCCAGATCGGCGTCTCCGGCGGCAAGGCCGTCTTCTCGCCGGGCCTTGCCGTCGACGGCCAGGCCAATCCCGACTACCTGCGGAAGAAGATCGGGACGGTCGAGATGGCGGCCCGACGCAGCGTCAGCAAGGACCTCGGCGAGATTCGCGAGCTCACCGCCCATCAGATGGCGGACCGGATCCTGGGGGCCGGGGAGGAAGGCATCAGCGCCGACAATCTCCTGGTCGAATTCGTCACTCCGCAGGAGATTCCCTTCTACCTCGAGATGAAGCAGGTCCTGGCGGGGCGCCCGACGCAGAATGGGGAGGTACGCCTCAAGCAGTTCGACGAGTGGATCGAGAAGCGGGCGGGATTCCCCTCGCTCTGGTACCTGAAGGGGATCCGCCATTTCAACCAGTACGAGCTGGTCGAGGCGCGCGACTGTTTCGAGAAGGCCGTGGGCCTGTTCCCGCCGTTCTTCGAGGCGCACTACCAGATCGCCCGGACGTGGTGGCTCGGGCGCGATTTCGGCAAGTCGCTCGACGCGTGCGCGAAGTCGCTCGAGATCCGCCCGGACTACGCCAACGCGCACGTGCTGATGGGCCGGATGCTTTTCGCGAACGACAAGGGAGCCTCGGCCGCGGCCGATTTCACGTTCCGCCTCGCGGAGAAGCTCAACGCGGACGCGGCGGAGATGCTGCACGAGCGGCGGCGCGTGCGGCTGGTCACCCGGGGGCCGCGCGACCTCGGATGCATCCACGAGCTGGAGTCGGCGAACTACAAGATCGTGACCGACATCAGCGCCGAGCGGGCGGCGTGGTACGCGTCCCAGCTCGAAGTCGTGCGCGCGAGCTACCTGGACGCCTTCAAGAAGTGGTACGCGGGCGACTCCCGCCCCAAGCCGCGGATCGCGATCTTCAACACGCGCGAGGCGTTCTACACGTACACGGAGCTGAGCTCCACGGACCGCCGGGAGAACCTGCTCGGCTTCTTCGATCCCGCGAACAACGAACTCGTGCTCTTCGAGGATCTCGACCTCGAGGACACGCTGCAGGTCCTGTACCACGAGGCGTTCCACCACTTCGCGTCCGCGATGCTGAAGTTCCCGCCGTACTGGTGGAACGAGGGGATCGCGGAGTACATGAGCGCCGTGAAACTCGACCCGGCGGGGAAGAAGATCGTCGAGCGCGCGCGCCTCCTGGGGCGGCTGCCGGGGTTGAAGATGGCGCTCGCCGGCGATTTTTTCATCCCCTTTGAGAGGATCATGAATTACAGTCCGGCGCAGTTCTACAGCGGGATGATCGGGCTCCACTACGCGCAGGCGTGGACGATGGTCCATTTCCTGTACGAGTTCGAGGGCGGCCGGCACCGGGGGCTGATCGAGCAGTATTTCGACGAGCTCGTCCGGGGCCGGACGCAGCGCCAGGCGTTCGACGCGGTGTTCGCGGGAAAGACGGAGCGGCTCGAGAAGGAATGGCTGAAATTCACGAAGGCCCTGAAGCCTCCGAAAAAGTCATGATCCACCCGTCCGCCATCCACCATCCACAATCTCTTTGTCTTATCCACCATCTACCATCCACCATCCACCATCTAGAAAAGAGGTTTCGATGAAGCACGCCGGTCTCCTGCTCCTCCTTCCCCTGGTCGGAATCGCGTTCGCCGCCCCGCGCCCGCCGCAGGAGGAGGCGCCCAAGCCGCCCGCGGACGCGAAACCGGAGGCCAAGCCGGAAACGGCGGCGGCCAAGCGCGAGACGATGCGCATCGAGCTCAAGCTCGACGGCACGTTCGAGCCCTCGGAGCGACACGCGCTGCAGATCAGGACGCAGGCGTGGATGGGCGAGATGACCGTCGCGAAGCTCGCGGCGCACGGCGCGAAAGTGAAGAAGGGGGACGTCCTCCTCCAGATCGACACCGCCAAGCTTCACGAGGCGATCGCGGCCGCGGGCGTGGATATCGCGTCCGCGAAGATCCAGCTCGACCGGGTGACGGAGGAGATCAAGCTCGCGGCGGCGGGGGAGACGCTCCAGAAGGAGCGGGTGGAGCGCGACGCGCGGGAGGCGGCGGAGCGGCTCAAGTACTTCGCCGAGGTCGAGATGGCCCTCGAGCTGGCCGACCTGGAGCTGAACAAGGCGTGGGCCGAGGACAGCATCGCCGACCAGAAGGAGGAGCTGGACCAGATCGAGAAGATGTACAAGTCC
>DASTON010000030.1:0-2409 GCA_035762525.1 Planctomycetota bacterium
CCCCCGCTCGATCGCCGGAATCATCCCGCCCATCCCCTCGATCGTCGCGAAGATCTTCTCCGCCTCCTCTTCCATCTTGTTCGTCATCGCCTCGATGAAGTAGGACCCTGCCAGCGGGTCGGCCGCGTCGGTCAGGCCGCACTCGTGCGCCAGGATTTGCTGGGTCCTGAGCGCGATCTTGACCGCGTGCTCCGTCGGCAGCGCCAGCGCCTCGTCCATCGAGTTGGTGTGGAGCGATTGCGTCCCGCCGAGGACGCCCGCGAGCGCCTCGACCGCCGTCCGCACGATGTTGTTCTCCGGCTGCTGCGCCGTCAGCGAGCATCCGGCCGTCTGCGTGTGGAACCGCAGCCTCCAGCTGTCGGGGTTCTTCGCGCCGTACCGCTCCTTCATGTGGCGAGCCCAGATGCGCCGCGCCGCGCGGAACTTCGCGATCTCCTCGAAGAAGTTCATGTGGCTGTTGAAGAAGAACGACAGCCGCGGCGCGAACGCGTCGACGGGGATGCCCGCCTTGATTCCGAATTCGACATACGTGAAGCCGTCCATCAGCGTGTAGGCGAGCTCCTGGAGCGCCGTCGAGCCCGCCTCGCGGATGTGGTAGCCGCTGATCGAGATCGTGTTCCACTTCGGCACGTGCTCGGCGCAGAACGCCATCATGTCCGTGATGATCCGCATCGACGGCAGCGGCGGGTAGACCCACTCCTTCTGCGCGATGTACTCCTTGAGCATGTCGTTCTGGATCGTGCCCCGCAGTTTGCGGGGATCGACGCCCTGCCGCTCCGCGCACGCGACGTAGAACGCGAGAAGGATGCACGCGGTAGGGTTGATCGTCATCGACGTCGAGACGTCCGCCATCGGGATGCCGTCGAAGAGCGTCTCCATGTTCTGGAGCGAACAGACGGCCACGCCCTCGCGGCCCACCTCGCCGCGCGACCGCCCGTGGTCGCTGTCGTAGCCCATGAGCGTCGGCATGTCGAACGCGATCGACAGCCCGGTCTGGCCGTGCTCGAGGAGGTACTTGAACCGCTCGTTCGTGTCGCGGGCCGTGCCGAAGCCCGAGAACATCCGCATCGTCCAAAGCCGGCCCCGGTACATGTTCTCGTACGGGCCGCGCGTGAACGGATAGGAGCCGGGCTCGCCCAAATCCTTGGCGGGATCCCAATTTTTGAGGTCGGCCGCGTCGTAGACGAACTTCTGGTCGGGGACGACCGTCAGCGGGAACCGCGAGCGGCCGTTGGACTTGGATTTGGACTCGCCGTCGGCCGCCTTGCGGATTTTTTCGAGATCGCCGACGGGTTTGCTCATCGGGTTTTCAGGGCCTCGCGAACGAGTTGCTCCGCAGCCTGATAACTGGTCTTGGAGTGATTTAACACGTCCTTCGCCATGGATTCAAGCTTGCCCCCGGCCCCGTTCCAGAGGTCGCGCTCGATCATGTACTCCGCAAGGCTCCGCAGCCGCTTCACCATGTTCGACTGCCGCCGCTGGTCGAAGGCGCCGCTGTTCCGGCGTCCGGCCACGATGAGGTCCAGGGCGTTGAGGAGTTCGGGAATCCCCCTCCCCTGGAACGCGACCGAGTGCAGGATCGGGATGTCCGCCTCGCGCCGGCTCGGCCGGAGATCGAACGCGCCCCTCAGGTCGTGCTCCAGCTTGTCGGCGCCGACCCGGTCCGCCTTGTTGATGAGGACCAGGTCCGCGATCTCCAGGATCCCCGACTTCATCGCCTGGATGCCGTCCCCCGACTCGGGCGACAGGATGACGACGGTGAGGTCCGCCGCGCGGGCGATCTCGACTTCCGACTGACCCACGCCGACCGTCTCGATGAGGATGCGGGCCGCGCCCGACGCGTCGAGGATGTCCGCCGCGTCCTGCGTGGCGCGCGACAGGCCGCCGGTCGTGCCGCGCGTCGCCATCGAGCGCATGAAGACGCCGGCGTCTTCGGTCGATTTCCCCATGCGGATCCGGTCCCCGAGGAGCGCGCCGCCCGTGAACGGACTCGTCGGATCGACCGCGATCACGCCGACCCGATCGCCGCCGGCCCGGATGACCTGGACGAGGGCGTCGATCGTGGTGGATTTCCCCACGCCCGGGGGGCCGGTGAACCCGATGCGAGTCGCGCGCCCGACGAGCGGCGCGATGGCGTCGAGGAGGGTCCTACCCTCGGCCGCGCTGTTTTCCGCGGCTGAAATCGCCCTGCTGACGGACAGGGGATCGCCCTTCTTGACGCCCTCAAGGAGATTCCCCCCTCCGCTCTGTACCTGTCTCTGCCGGTCAGTTCCTTTGGAGCTACGGGGGGCAAGCACGTCGGGATGGTAGCACGGGGTGAAGGGTTGGTCTAATCTGGTCAGACCCCATGACCCGCGCCCGTATCGGACTGTTCGGCGGCACGTTCGACCCCGTCCACGTCGGTCACCT
>DASTON010000031.1:0-11948 GCA_035762525.1 Planctomycetota bacterium
TCGAACACGCCCGTCTACGACTTCTTCTACCTGACCGGCTACCACCGGGAGGGCGATTTCCTCGCGCTCCAGCCCGACGGAAGCGCCGTTCTCTTCGCGGACGGCAAGGCGGAGAAGGTCAAGGGGGTCTCGGGGGTCCCGACCGTGCGCCCGCGAGGGGAGTTCGCGACGTTCGTCGGCAAGTCGGTTTCGAAAAAGGCGCCGCCGAAAGTCGTGACCCGCCTGCGCAAGGACGCCAAGCAAGCGGTCGAGGCGATCGGCAAAGGGGCGGGCGCGACGGTGGAGGCGGCGGGCCAGAAGATCCAGAAGGAGATCGGCAAACTGAGGATGATCAAGAGCGGGCCGGAGATCGAGATGATCCGGAAAGCCTCCGACGCGACGAACAAGGCGCACCTCCAGGCGATGAAGACGTGCAGGGCCGGACTGAACGAGAAGGTCCTGCAGACGGTGATCGAGGACAAGTTCAAGAAGGAGGGGTGCGACGGGCTCGGCTTCCCGTCGATCGTCGGAAGCGGCAAGAACGGGGTCGTGCTCCACTACGACCAGAACACGGACCCGATGCCGGCGGCGTCGATGGTCGTCTGCGACATCGGGGCGTCGTATCTCGGGTACGTCACCGACATCACCCGCACGCTGCCCACGAGCGGGAAGTTCCCCGAGGAAATGAAAAAGGCGTACCAGTGCGTCCTCGACGCGCAGAAGGCGGCCGAGGCGCTGCTGAAGCCGGGCGCCACGTTCGGGGCTCTCAATGACGCCGCGGCCAAGGTCTTCCAGGACCGGGGCCTGGAGGACTGGTGCTACTGCCACTCCCAGTCCGGCGGGCCGCGCCACAGCTTGAGCCACTTCGTGGGGCTGGCGGTGCACGACTCCGGGGTCGATGCGTCCTTCGAGCCCGGCGTCGTCATCACGATCGAGCCGGGGTACTACAACAGGAAGGGCGGCTGGGGCATCCGCATCGAGGACATCTACGTCGTCACGAAGGACGGCTTCGAGCGCCTCTCGGCCGGCGCCCCGCGCGAGGTCGACGAGATCGAAGCCATCATGCAAGGGAAGAAGCGGTGAAAGCGGTAAGGAAACAAGTCTCTGGAAGCTAGCGAGCCCTATCCTGCTCAATGGACTGGTTCAGGCGCCCGATAAGCGACCACAACATCCGGCGCACTTCCACGATCAGGGAACATACCCCCCCAAACTCCGCCGGAACGATCAACGACAGATCCTTGGCCAGGATCACCTGACAATGCAGCTCGGAGAGCGAGCCCATCGCCATGAAAAGGAAGCGGCGATAGTCGGAATCCGTGCTCCGCGAGGAGCCCTCGGCGATATTGGACTCGACTGAAATGGCGGCCCTCTTCATCTGGGAAGCGATTTCGAAATCTCCTTTGCGGAACCGGCGCACCGACTTGTAGAGGACGAGCGTCAGCTCGTGGCTACGGCGCCACACCTTGACGTTTCGAAAATCCTGCAGATAGATGTGCCGGTCCACAACCCGTTGTGCGTGTTGGTCTGATCCGGCCGCATTGTTTTCACCGGTTTCTTTGCTTACCGCGTTCACCGCTCTTACCGCATAGCTGTCCCTTGGATACATCCCGCTTTTCTGTTAAACCTCCTTCTCCCCATGTCTTCACTTGCCGCTGACTATGAGATTGCCCGCGCGGCCAAGATGCTCCCGATCACGGACATTGCCCGGAACCTGGGCCTTCCCGACGAGTTCATCGAGCCGTTCGGCCGCTACCAGGCCAAGATCCGGCTCGACATCCTCGAGGCGATCAAGTCGCGGCCGCTCGGCAAGCTGGTCGTCGTCACGGCGATCACGCCGACCCCGCTCGGCGAGGGGAAGACGGTCACCACCATCGGCCTCTCCATGGGCCTCAACCGGGTCGGGAAGAAGACGGTCTGCAGCACGCGGCAGCCGTCGCTCGGCCCCGTCTTCGGCGTCAAGGGGGGCGCGGCCGGCGGCGGCCATTCGCAGGTCCTCCCCATGGAGGACATCAACCTCCACCTGACGGGCGACATCCACGCCGTCCAGGCGGCCCACAACCTCGGCAGCGCGTTCCTCGACAACCACCTCTTCCACGGGAACAAACTCGGCATCGATCCCGCCGGGATCTTCTGGCGCCGCGTCATGGACATGAACGACCGCGCGCTGCGGAAAATCACCGTCAGCCGCGGCGAGGGCGTCGAGCGGGAGGACGGCTTCGACATCGCCGTCGCCAGCGAGATCATGGCGATCCTCGCCCTGGCGAGCGGCTACCCCGACATGCGCGAGCGGCTCGGCCGGATGATCATGGCCCGCACGAAGGAGGGGCGCCCGATCACGGCGGACGACCTCAAGGTCGCCGGGGCCATGGCGCTCCTCGTCCGCAAGGCTCTGATGCCGAACCTCCTCCAGACGATCGAGAACACGCCCGCGTTCATCCACACGGGGCCCTTCGGCAACATCGCCCACGGCAACAGCTCGCTCCTTGCGGACCTGATCGCCCTGCGCTTCGCCGATTTCGTCGTCACCGAGTGCGGGTTCGGCGCGGACCTCGGCTTCGAGAAGTTCGTCGACATCAAGTGCCGGGTCGAGCACCTCCGCCCGGCCTGCGCGGTCATCGTCGCGACGGTGCGCGCCCTCAAGGCCCATTCGGGCAAGTTCAAGATCGTGACGGGCAAGCCGCTCCCCGAGAAGCTCTTCCTGGAGGACCTCGGGGCGCTGAAGGCGGGGTCGGAAAACCTCGAGAAGATGATCGAGATCGTCCACGCGGCCGGATTGCCCGCCGTCGTGGCGGTGAACCGGTTCCCTGCGGACACCGAACGCGAGATCGCGGAAATCGCGTCGGTCGCCTCGAAGGCGGGCGCCGAGGCGTGCGTGCCGAGCGAGGCGTTCGCCAGGGGCGGGGCGGGTACGGAGGCGCTGGCGCACGCCGTGGTACGGGCCTCGGAACGGAGGTCCCACCTGAAGCACTTCTACGAGCTCGCCACGCCGATCAAGGGGAAAATCGAGTCCATCGCGAAGAACGTGTACGGCGCCGACGGCGTCGACTACACGCCGCTGGCCGAGGAGAAGATCGCGCTCTTCACGTCGTGGGGGCTCGACCGACTGCCCATCTGCATCGCCAAGACGCAGCTGTCGATCTCGCACGATCCCAACCTGAAAGGGCGGCCGCGCGGATGGCGGCTGCCGATCGAGGACGTGCGGTCGTCCGCGGGCGCGGGCTTCCTCTATCCGCTCAGCGGCAAGATCATGACGATGCCGGGACTGTCCGCGAGCCCCGCCGGCGAGCTGATGGACATCGACGAGCTCGGCAACGTGGTGGGGTTGGCGGGACGATGACCGCCCAGATCCTCTCCGGCGATCCCATCGCCCAGGCGGTGACCGCCGAAGCGAAGGCCGCCATCTCGGGCCTGCGCGTCCCGCCGCGGGTCGCCGCGGTGCACCACGAGAAGAGCGCGCCCGTGCGCGCCTACATGAAGCGGCAGCGCTCCGCGTGCGAGGCCGCGGGCATCCCGTACGATCTCCACCCGATCGCCGAGAAGAGCGAGGCCGACGTCGCGGCGCTCGTGAAGAAGCTGGCGGCGGACCCCGCCGTCACCGGCATCACGATCCACCAGCCGATGCCGCCGGGATTCAACGAAGAGCGGATCCTGCAGATGGTCCCGGCGGCCAAGGATGTCGAGGCGACGCATCCCGAGAACCTGGGGAAGCTCGAGCTCGGCGTGCCGGGTCCCCGGCCGGTCGCGGCGGAGGCGGCCGTCGAAATCCTGAGGAGCCACCGTCCCGATTGCCGCGGACTCGACGCCGTCGTCGTCGGACGGAGCGCGATGGTGGGGAAGCCCGCCGCGCTCCTGCTCCTCCTGTGGGGCGCGAAGGCGCCGACGGTGACCGTGTGCCACAGCGGGACAGGCGACCTCGCGGCGCACCTGCGCCGCGCGGACATCGTCGTCGCCGCGGCGGGCAAGGCGGGGGCGATCCGCGGCGACATGCTCAAGCGGGGGGCGATCGTCCTCGACATCGGCATCAACCGGAACGAGGCCGGCCAGATCGTGGGGGACGTCGATTTCGGATCGGCGAAGGACGTGGCGTCCGCCCTCACGCCTGTGCCCGGGGGCGTGGGTCCGGTCGCGGTCGCCCTCTTTCTCCGCAACGTGGCGGCCTGTGCGCGGCTGGCCTGAGCCTTCCCACAATTAATATCGAAAAACCGCCACATACGAAGCCCGGCTTCGTCTTACTACTTGACCCGCGGTGAGGCGCGGCGAATAATGCGCCTCCACATCTTGAATCCGTCATCTGAAGGGGGCCGGGAGATCCCGTGAAGTACCCGTTTATCGGCGTTCCGACTCAGCTGGAAGGCCCGCTGGCCGGGAAGATCGTCCTGATCGCGTACCTCGCGATCCTGGTCCTCCTCTGCGGCTACGGCTTCCACCGGTATCTCATGGTCTACCTCTACTACCGCCACAAGAAGAAGGTGGCGAAGCCGAAGTCGGCGTGGAAAGATCTGCCCCCCGTCACGATCCAGCTCCCCGTCTACAACGAGCTGTATGTCGTGGAGCGCCTCATCGAGGCCACCTGCAAGGTCGAATACCCCGCGGACAAGCTGGAAATCCAGGTCCTCGACGATTCGACGGATGAAACGAAGGACATCTGCCGCCGCAAGGTCGAGGAGTGGAAGGCGAAAGGCGTGGACATCGTCCATATCCACCGCGCGAACCGCACCGGGTACAAGGCGGGCGCGCTCGACCACGGGATGAAGACGATGAAGGGCCGCTTCGTCGCGGTCTTCGACGCCGACTTCCTGCCGACGCCCGATTTCCTGGCGCGGACGATCCACCATTTCACGGACGACGCCGTCGGAATGGTGCAGACCCGGTGGGGGCACCTGAACCGCGACTACTCGATGCTCACCGAAGTGCAGTCGATCCTGCTCGACGGCCACTTCATCATGGAGCACTGCGCGCGGAACCGATCGGGCCGATTCTTCAACTTCAGCGGCACGGCGGGGATCTGGCGGCGCGAGGCGATCGATTCGGCCGGCGGCTGGCAGCACGACACGCTGACCGAGGACCTCGACCTGAGCTTCCGGTCGCAGCTCGCCCGCTGGAAGTTCATCTTCCTCCCGGAGATCGAGACGCCCGCGGAGCTGCCCGTCGACATGAACGGCTTCAAGAGCCAGCAGTACCGGTGGGTGAAGGGGTCGATGCAGACCAGCCGCAAGCTCCTCTGGCGGCTCATGACGTCGGACATCCCGCTCAAGGTGAAGGCGGAGGCGTTCGTCCACCTCACGGGCAACAGCGCGTACTTCATGATGCTGGTGCTGTCGCTGCTGATGTTCCCGGTGATGTACTTCCGGACGCAGATGCACGTCGAGTCGTCGGTCCTGCTCGACTTCGGCGTCTTCGCGCTGGCCACGATCTCGGTCTGCTTCTTCTACATGTGCTCGCAGAAGGAAATCCACGGCGTGAAGGGGGCGCTCAAGACCGCGCTCTACGTGCCGATGCTCCTGTCGCTCGGCATCGGCATGTGCGTCTCGAACACGCGGGCCATCATCGAGGGGCTCTTCAGCCGCGACGGCGGCGAATTCGTCCGGACGCCGAAGTACGCGATCGCGGACCGGAAGCAGACGTTTTCCGGGAAGAAGTACAAGGTCGCGATGCGGATGGTCGTGCCCGCGATCGAGCTGGCGCTCGGCGTGTGGTTCGCCGCGATCATCGTCTACTCGATGATGGGCGGGATGTGGTTCGCGATCCCGTTCCAGGCGCTGTTCATGATCGGCTTCCTGTACGTCGCCTTCCTGTCGATCTTCCAGGGCAAGCTCACCACCCGGTAGCTCTAAGCTGCAGGCTTTAAGCTTTAAGCGCGATTCCTTTCACACGGACAAGGCCGCATTCGCGTACTACAATCTCGCTCTTTGTGGATCCGGCTTGCAGCTTGGAGCTTGAAGCTCAGAGCATGAGAATCTTGGTCACCGGAGGAGCGGGGTTTATCGGGTCGCACCTCGTCCAGAACCTGCTCGCCGCCGGGCGCGAGGTCACGATCCTGGACGACTTCAACGACTACTACGATCCGGGGCTCAAGCGCGCGAACGCCGCGACGTTCAACGGCGCGCGGATCGTGGAGGGGGACATCCGCGACGGGAAGGCGGTTGAGCGCGCCTTCGAATCCAGGCCCGACGCGGTCGTCCATCTCGCGGCGCGCGCCGGGGTCCGTCCTTCGCTCGAACAGCCGGATCTCTATTCGTCGGTCAACATCTCGGGCACGTTCGCGCTCCTCGAGGCGTGCCGCCGCCGGGGCGTCCCCAAGTTCGTCTTCGCGTCGAGCTCCAGCGTCTATGGCGACGCCGACCGCGTCCCGTTCCGGGAGGAGTGGGCCGATACCAGGCCGGTCTCGCCCTACGGAGTCACGAAACAGGCGGGCGAGCACGCGGTGCGCCTCTACCACCGGCTCCACGGCCTCCGGACCTCCGCGCTTCGCTTCTTCACGGTCTACGGCCCCCGCCAGCGCCCCGACATGGCGATCCACAAGTTCGCGCGGCTCATCCTCGACGAGAAGGAGGTGCCGTTCTTCGGCGACGGGACGTCCCGCCGCGATTACACGTACGTCGACGATGCGGTGAAGGGGATTCTCGGTGCGCTGGGGCGCGACGACGGGTTCGAGGTCTACAACATCGGCGAGTCGCGCACCGTGGGATTGGGCGAGTTGATTGCGCTGCTCGAGAAGAACCTGGGCAAGAAGGCCCGCATCAAGAAGCTGCCCGACCAGCCGGGAGACGTGAAGCGCACCTACGCGGACATTTCGAAGGCCAAGTCGAACCTGGGCTATGCGCCGGACACGACGATCGAAGAGGGAATCCGGAAGTTCTGCGAGTGGGTGCGGTCCGTTGACGGCAAACGGTAGACGGCGAACGTCACGACAAACGGCCAACGATCAACGCCGTCGTCTCCCATACGTTCTCGTCCCGAACACTTTCTTGGCGGGCTCCGGCGGCTTGAGAATCGGCTGGACGCGGCCGTAGTCGAAGTCGGGCAGCACCACCCTCGGCAGGGGGTGCCCCATCTCCTTCTCGATCGTGCGAAGGATCACTTCTTCCTCCGGCGCGACCAGCGTAAACGCGTCACCCTCGGCCTCCGCGCGCGCGGTGCGGCCCGAGCGGTGGACGTACTCCTCGCGCGTGTGCGGGATGTCGTAGTTGATCACGTGCGTGATGTTCTCGACGTCGAGCCCGCGCGCGGCGATGTCGGTCGCGACGAGGATCTGGTAGCGGCCGGCGCGGAAGCCCTCGAGCGCCTGGACCCGCTGGGCCTGGCTGCGGTCGCTGTGGATGCGGGCCACGCGGAGGCCGGCGTGCTGGAGCGTGTACGACAGGCGCTCCGCCTTGCGCCGCGTCCGGCAGAAGACGAGCACCGACCCCGCGTTGTTCCGATTCAGGATCTCCAGCAGGAGCTGGGTCTTCCGGTCGCTCGACACCGGGTAGACGGCGTGGCGGATCCCGGCCGCCGACTGCGCCCGGTGGCCGATCTGGATCGTCACCGGGTCCTTGACGGTCTCGTCGGCGAGCGACGCGATTTCCGGCGGGATCGTCGCGGAGAAAAGCAGGTTTTGGCGCTGGCGGGGGAGCTTCGACAAGATCCGCCGGAGGTCCGGGAGGAATCCCATGTCGAGCATGCGGTCGGCTTCGTCGAGGACGAGGGTCTCGAGGTGGCCGAACTTCGCGTGGCCCCGGTGCATGTGGTCGAGGAGCCGGCCGGGCGTCGCGATGATGACTTCAAACCCCGACATCAGGGCGTGGGTCTGGTCGGCGAACCCGACGCCGCCGTAGACCACGCCGCCGCGGAGGCTGGTGAACCGGGAGAGGTCGCGGAAGTCGTCCTCGATCTGGAGCGCCAGTTCGCGGGTCGGGGTCAGGACGAGCGCCCGCGATCCGCCGCGGCCCGGGTGCGTGATGAGCCGGTGGAGGATGGGGAGCAGGAACGCCGCCGTCTTGCCGGTGCCGGTCTGCGCGCCGCCGAGGACGTCGCGGCCCTGCAGGATCACCGGGATCGCCTGCTCCTGGATCGGCGTGGGGCGCGTGAAGCCGAGTTCCTTGACCGCGCGCACGAGGTCGTCGTGAAGACCGAGGCTCTTGAAGGGCATAGGGCCGCGTACCCTATCACATCCGAGACCCCTCTGCTACCCTACGCCGGAATGAAGGTGAAAGTGCGTCTCTTCGGGTTCCTCGCCGAGGAAGCCGGAAAACGGGAGATCTCAGTTGAAGCCGAGACCGCCGGCGACGCCCTCGAGGCCGCCAAGTCGGTGATTTCCATTCCGCGATCCGTGCGCATCGCCGTCAACGAGGAGTACGCGCCGTCGAAGCGGGCGTTGCGTTCGGGCGACGTCGTGTCGCTCATCCCGCCGGTGGCCGGTGGATGACTGCCCCATTCCATGAGAGCTTTCACCGAGGTCCTTCATGGGCGCAGCTCCCAGCTTCCGGCCCCCGGCTCCCAGCCGTCGGAGGGGGGCTGGTGACTCCATGAATGCGAATACGAGGGTCCTCATCACCCGACGCCCCCTCTCGGTCGAAGCGGCGCGGCGGGCGGTCGCGCGGCCCGACTGCGGCGGGATCTGCGTCTTCGCCGGCACGGTGCGCAACCGCAACGAGGGCCGGCGCGTCTCGAAGATCCGGTACTCCGCCTTCGAGTCGATGGCGCTCCGCCAGTTCAGGGCGATCGCTGCCGAGGCGCGAAAGAAGTTCGGCCTTCGCGCCGTCTACATCGCCCACCGCGTCGGCTTGTTGAAGCTGGGTGAGGCGAGCGTCGTCTGCGCGGCGGCCTCGCCCCACCGGGCCGAGGCCTTCGCGGGATGCCGCCGCCTGATCGAGCGCGTCAAGAAGCTCGCGCCGATCTGGAAGGAGGAGTTCCACGGCCGCGGCAAGACGTGGGTGAATCGTGCCTGAAACGAACCGGATCTGGATGCGGCGGATCATCTTCTTTGGCGTCGGCGTCGGGCTGTTCCTGCTCGTGCGGGCGATGTGGGGCGAGGAGGGCGTGCGCGGGGGGCGCACCGCGGCGATCATCGTCCTCGCCGCCGGTTTCGTCGCCCTGGCCGCGCTGATCTTCTTCACCCGCAGGCGGGGACCCGCGGCAGCGGCCTCCGACATCGCGCGCCTGCTGCGCACCGGAAAGGTCGACGAGGCGGTGCGGACCGGGCGGGAGCTCTTCGAGAAGTCGCCCGGGGATCCGCACGTGGCCTGGTACTACGTCGCGGCGCTCATGAAGTCGGGACATCTCGCCGAGGCGCGCCGCGTCTTCGCCGGACTCCGGCCCGATGCGCTCCCGCCGAAGATGGCCGCCCTGCACCCCGAAGTGCAGCGCGCGCTCGACTCGAGATCTCAGTCCCCCTGACGCAGCCGTTCGAGGAAGTCCGGATCGATCCGGGCCTGCACCGTGCGGCGGTCGAGGAGCAGCCGGCGCGCCGTCTCCTGGTAGTTCCCCGTCTGCGCGTAGACCAGCGTGACGTACCGGCGCAGCACGTCGTCGGCGCTCAACCGCCCCGCCGCGACGGACTTGGCGAGCTCCTCGACCGGCGACTCCGCCGCCGGCGCGCCGGGCCGGTACTCGCGCCGGATCAGGATGTTCCTCACGCACTGCTCCAGCTCCCGGAAATTCCCCGGCCAGGCGTAGTCGCGGCCGAGGTGGCGGTCGATCCAAGACTCGGATTCCCGCGCCAGCGCCTCCCCCTCGTCGCCGGCGACGCGGCGCGCGACGAACAGGAGGAGCGTCGACAGGTCTTCCGGCGCGTCCTTCAGCTGCGACCGGAGCGAGTGCGTCGCGATCAGGTCCGAGCAGATCCGGTAGTAGAAGTCGGGACGGAACCGTTTCTCCCTCATCTCCTCGTCGAGGTCGCGGTTCGTCGCGGCGATGAGCTTCCCCGCGAACGCCCGCGCCTGCGTCTCCCCGATCCTCTGGAATTCGCGCGTCTGGAGCGTCCTCAGGAGCTTCACCTGGATGCGCCCGTCGAGCTCGCCGATCTCGTCCAGGAAGACCGCGCCGTGGGTCGGGCACGACTCCAGCCATCCGGCCCGATCCTCGAGCGCGCCCGTGAAAGATCCACGGCGATGCCCGAACAGTTCCGACTCGATCAGCGTCGGGGAGAGCGCCGACAGGTTGACGGCGTGGAACGAGTCCTCGATCCCTCCCGCGAACCGTCGGGACTCCGGATCGAACGCGAGATAGCGCGAAAGGCCGATCGCCCGGGCGACGAGTTCCTTGCCCGAGCCGGACGGACCCGTGATGAGCGTGGCGATCTCGCCCATCCGCGCATGGAGGAACCGGCGATAGCGGCGGATGTCGTGCGTGAAGATCGAGCGCCACACCTCGCTCCGGAGCCGCGCGGCGGCGGGCGAGGCGCCGATGATGTGGGAAAAAATAAAGTGAAACGCCCTGCGGATCTGGAAGAAGCACGCGAAGACGTGGGCCAGCTCGGCGGGCTTCGGCTCCGGCAGGCCGGGGAGCGCGAGGAAATGGAGCGCGTCGGCGAGATAGGCGTCGTAGATCGCGACCCGCTCCGCCTTCCGGGACCGGCGCTTGATCAGCTCGTGGAGCGGATCCCGATTCCGGTCATAGAGGAGATGCAGCACCAGATCTTCGTAGAGGACGCGATCCTCTTCCGACGCCGGAGCGCCGCGAGTCAGGGCCTCCCGGAGCCTGGCCGCCAGGTCTTCAATCCGGGCGCGGAGGAGCGCGAGATTGGGCCGCTCGTCGTCCTCGCTTCCCAGGCTCCAGACCCGGCCGGATTCCAGGTAGGCGGATCCAAGCGCTTCCCGCTCGGCCTCGAGCCGTTCGGGAACAAAGGGATTCGAGTAATTGATGCGGGACACGGCCTTGGCGAACGCCCTCTCGGCCGGGGTCATGAAGCTCACGGCGGGAGTGTACAACAAATGCATATCTCCTATCACAAAATGTATATCTATTATAGTCTCCAGTCGCCGCCCTCCTATGAGCGGCTTCCTTGGCATGGGAGTTGCAAATCCGATGCCGGGGGCTGCGATGGAAATTCTCGTCGTTCTCGTCATTCTCGGGTTCATCTTCTTCGGTCCCATGACGATCGCCTTGATCGCCATGTCCCAGGTCCGGGGCTTGCGCCGTCGTGTTGAAGACGCGGAGCGCAGCTTCGAAGTGCGCTCGCGCAGGCTGGCTGATCGCTTCGAAGCGCTCGGCGTCTATCCAGTCCCGGCGGCGCCGCCGCCCGCGCCTCCTCCACCCCCCATGCCGGCGATTCCAAAACCGGAACCGGCACCTGTTCGTCCGGCTCTACTCCCGGTGAGAACAGCGCCGGTTCCGGTCCCGCCGGTTCGTCCGGCGCCTGTCATGTCGCGGCCCGCGGTCGTCGCGCCGGTTCCCGCGATGGCGGTGGCGCCCGCTTCTCCAAAGGAGGAAGTACCGCTCGAGAACATGATCGGCGAGCGCGTCCTGCCGAGGATCGGGGTCATCGCGATCGTGTTCGGACTGGCGCTCCTGGTCTGGTACGCCTGGGGCCAGTTCGGCAAAGAGGGGAAGATCGCGCTCACCGCGTCCACGGGAGCGGCGATGGTGGTCGGGGGCGTCCTCCTTCGCCGAAACGCGTACACGCAGCTCTTGGGAAGCTGCCTCATCGGCGGCGGCTGGGCGGTCCTCTACATCACCGCCTATGCTTCGCACTCCATACAGGCATCCAGAATCATCGCAAGCCCGGTTCTCGGATTCGTCTTGCTGATGGCGGTGGCGGAAGCCGCGTTGATTCACGCGTTGAGGTACCGCAGCGAGACGATTGCCGGGATTGCGTACCTCCTGACGATCGCGACGCTCCTGATCTCCCCCGCGCCGCTCGGAGCGGCCGCCGCGTGGTGCGCCATCGGCCTGTCGGGCGCCGTCGTTCTCGCGCTGGCGCTGAAGGAAAAGTGGATCCGGCTCTGCGTCGTGGGGGCCAAGCTCCTCTACATCGCCGAAGCGGTGTG
>DASTON010000032.1:0-3528 GCA_035762525.1 Planctomycetota bacterium
GCGAGTTCCTCGTGACCGCGATCCGGAGCGCCGCGGAGGCCCAGCACATCCCGCTGGCGGTGAGCGGCTGGGGCAAGCTGAAGATGATCGTCCAGAGCTTCGTCGTGGCGACGGCCGTCTTCTACGCGGCCTGGGTGAGCCACCTCGGGTGGGCGACCCTCATCATGCACATCCTGATTTGGATCACGCTGTTCGTGACGGCCATTTCCGGCGTCCTGTACATGATCGAGTCGCGACGCCTCTTTTCGTCGAAGGCAGCGTAATGGCCGACGAATCCGTTCGGGAGCCGAAGAAGGATGCCGAGAAGACCCCCCCCGGTCCGGCGTCACAGCCGAAAATCAAGGCCGCGGCGGACAAGACTCCCGCTCCGGTGTCGCAATCCAAGATGAAGGCTGCGCCGCCCGCCTCCCAATCGAAGATGAAGTCGGTTGCCCCCTCCGCGCCCGCGGCCAGGCCGGGCCCGGTGTCCCAACCCAAGATGGCCGCCGCCATTCCCACCGCGGAGCTCGTGCCGGAACGGGCGAAGCCGCAGAATCGCTCCGATATCTCCGAAATCCGGGTGCGTCGCCGCCCGGACTCGATTCCGCCCACCAAGGGCCTCGGACTCCAGCTCAAGATCATGCTCGCGATGGGCCTGACCTCGCTCCTGGGCGCCGCGGGCATCGCCGCCGCCGTCTACAGCCGCGCCTCCGCCGCCTTCGAGGAGGAGATCGACTCCCGAGGCGACCGCCTCGTCGACATCCTGGCGTCCGTCCCCGCCGACTTCTGGATGGCCGCCATTCACGCCGACGTGAACAACCGGAAGGGCGACCTCTTCGAGCTCATCAAGGCGCTCGATCCCGTCGAGGAGGTCTCGAAGAAGCCCGAACTCGCCCGCCTCCAGAACCTCCTCGTGAATCCCTTTTCGGCCGAATGGCGGAGCGAGATTGATCCGCTCCTGGGGGCGCTCTCGAAGAACACCGAATGGAAACAGAAAGTGGCGGGCGATCCCGTGCTCATGGCACGCTACGAGAGGTTGATCCGTCCCATGCCCGCCTTGACGGACCTGGCGCCGTTCCGGGAACTGACGACGGGAGGCGACCTGGTCAACGTCGGCGTCTTCGACGTCTCCCGGGCGGGCGACACGAATCCGCTGGGCGTCATGCCGGTGGGGCGGAGGAATCTCAACCTGCCGGCGCCGCACGGGTCGGAGCGGATCACGAAGGTGAACACTCCCTTCCAGGCGTCGGACGGGACGCGGATGAATATCCGGATGTTCATCCGCAATCCGCGCGAGGAGGATCCGGTCAAGTTGCGGCACATGGTCTCGCTCTCGCTCACGAAGATCGAAGCGGCCAAGAAGTCGCTGATGCAGATGATCCTGATCCCGGCGCTCATCGCCTTCGGGGCGTCCCTCGCGATCGCGGCGATCCTGTCCCACCGGATCACGAAGCCGGTGCGGCTCCTGATGGGCGACATCAACCAGGTGAGCTCGGGCGATCTCGAGCACCAGACGTCGGCGAGGTCGACCGACGAGATCGGCCAGCTGGCGGCCTCCTTCAACCGGATGACGACGGCCCTCCGCGCCGCGCAGGAGCAGGAGCTGGCGACGCGCGCCATGGAGCACGAGCTGGGGATCGCCAGCGAGATCCAGACCAACCTCGTCCCCAAGTCGATCCTGAAGGTGCCGGGCTACGACGTCGGGGCTTATTACCGGCCCTCGAAGGAAGTCGGCGGCGATTACTACGACTTTATCGAGATCGACGAGAACCGCTCGGGCCTGATCGTCGCGGACGTGTCGGGGAAGGGCGTGCCCGGGAGCCTCGTCATGGCGATGGCGCGCGCGTTCATCCGGATGGAGGCGGAGCGGAGCCGCAACCCGTCGACGGCCGACACGCTCGCGCGCGCGAACAAGATGCTGGCGCGGGACATGCGCAAGGGGATGTTCGTCACGGCGATCTACGGGATCCTCGACCGGACGAACCACCAGATCCGGGTCTCCAGCGCCGGCCACAATCCGATGATCCTGTGGCGGGCCCGGTCGGAGGAGATCGTCCTGGTCAATCCGAAGGGGATCGCGCTCGGTCTCGACAAGGGGCCCGTCTTCGACCGGTCGATCTCCGAGGAGATCATCCAGATGGAGCCCGGCGACCGCGTCGTCTTCTATACGGACGGGACCGTGGAGGCGATGAACGACAAGCGCGAGGAGTTCGGCGACCGCCGCTTCCAGGACCTCGCGAAGAAGCTCGCCAAGATGGGGTCGAACGAATTCCTCAACGTGCTCGTGAAGTCGCTCGACGAGCACCAGGGCCACGCGCCGCAGCACGACGACATGACGATCGTGACGTTCCGCAGGTTGTAGTCCGGGACCGAATCTCGAAAATCGAATCTCGAATCTCGGGTACCTTTCACGTGCTCGTTTGAGGATCCCGAGATTCGAGATTCGAGATTCGAAATTCGCTCATGACAGATCCTCCCCCAGAGACCGTCGTTTCCTCCACACAGCAGGAGCGGACGAAGACCCGGCAGCTCGTCGCGGATCCCGGCGGCGCGCGCGTCTCGCTGCCGCTGTCCCGCAAGATCGCGCTCGCCATGGCGGCCGTCACGCTGATCACGTCGGCCCTCGTGTTCGTGTCGGCCCAATCCAAGTCGGCGGACCTCCTGGATCGCGAGATCGACGCCCGCGGCGCGCGGCTCGTCCAGGCGCTCGCGTCGATCGAGCCCGGGTACTGGCTCGACGCGATGAAGGGCGACCGGCCCGCGTGGCGGGAGCGCGCGGGGGCGCTCGCGGGGCCGGAGAGCGGGATCCTGCAGATGAGCGTGCTGGACGTGGCGGAGAACGGCAACGTCCGCGGCAGCGCGCAGATCGTCGAACGCCAGCTCACGTTCGAGGGGGCGGCCGCGCGGCCGGCGATGGGGCTCGTCGAATCGAGCGAAGGAAGCCTTGCGGAGGCGGACGGCGCGGGCGCCGTGTCCGCCCGGAGCTTCCGCCTGGACGTGGCGCATCCGCAGGGAAAGCTCCGGTTCTACGTCGTGCTCTCCGTCGCCCACATCGCGGCGGCGAAGCGCGAGCTCCGCGCCATCATCCTCGCGCCGGTCGCCGCCTCCGTCGTCGTCGGGATCCTCGTCTCGCTCTGGATCGCGCGCCGCATCACGAGGCCGGTCCGCCAGCTGGTCGGCGACATCGACCAGGTCAGCGCGGGCAACCTGGATCACCGGACGACCGCGGACTCGGGGGACGAGATCGGCCAGCTCGCCCGCGCGTTCAACCGGATGACCCGGGCGCTCCAGGAGGCGCACCAGCGGGAACTGGACGCGCGCGACAGCGAGCACGAGATGCAGATCGCGAGCCAGATCCAGGCGAACCTCGCGCCGAGATCCCTCCCGCGGCCGCCGGGGGTCGACATCGCGGCCTTCAGCCGTCCGTCGAAGTCGGTCGGCGGCGACTATTACGACTGTTTCGAGATCGAGGAAGGCCGCATCGGGCTGATCGTCGCCGACGTGGCGGGGAAGGGCGTGCCGGGAAGCCTAGTCATGGCGATGACGCGC
>DASTON010000033.1:0-4624 GCA_035762525.1 Planctomycetota bacterium
CGGGCGTGCGCCGAGCCGTGACTCGGAGAGCACTCGAGGCGGGCCAGCAGGGCATGAAGGCAAAGCGAAGCGCCCAGGAGCAGGACCAGCGTAGAGAGCACGCCGATCCCGGCGTCGAACATCGGCGCGAGGATGGTCAGCGTCGCCGCGCCGGCGACGAGCGACTGCGCGACCAGGTGAGGCAGCAGCCAGCGGGAGCTCCAGAACTCGCGCCCCTTCGCCTGGCGAAACAGGAACGCGGTGTATCCGGCGGCCGCGAGCGACAGCGGAATGGAGACGGCGTACACGGCGCGCCCGGGCGCCACCAGCCAGAGCGCGGCGATCGCGCCGAAGGCGCCGAGCGCCACCGACCCCCGCACGAGCCACGACTTCCAATTGGGCCGGGTCAGCATGTACCAGAATCGCTCGGGGCGCTTGAGATCGAAGATCAGGAGAAGCGCCGTGATCGTGATGAAAACCAGGGCGACGACCGGGGCCGCGATTCGAACCAGGGCGTGTTCGCCCGCTTGGGGTCGATAAAGTCCCAGGATGGCGGCGGCGAGCAGCGCGCCCGCCGCGATCGATTTCGTCCAGAGATACGACCAGACCTTCCAGCCCCACGGGGCCGGGTGCGAGACGTCGTAGATCTCCCGAACCGTGCCGGGCTCGGTTTCGGGAACCGGCCCGCCGTCGACGAACGGATACGGACCGCGGTCGTCGATCTGGAGCGGATCGAGCGACGCCGCGTCGGCGCCGATGTAGTAGGTCTTGGGGCGCGTGCCGAGCTCCGGCTTCCGGACCTCGGCGCCCGCGGCCGCGATCTTCGACAGCGAGCTGTTCGGATCATCCAGGTCGCCGACGCCGATCGCCTGCACCGGGCAGACGATGACGCACGCGGGCTCGAGCCCCGCGTCCAGCCGGTGGGCGCAGAAGTTGCACTTCGCGGCGGTGTTGGACTCGGGCTCGATGTACAGGGCGTCGTACGGGCAGGCCTGCATGCACGACTTGCAGCCGATGCAGGCGTCGCGGTCGAAGTCGACGACCCCGTCCTTCCGGCGGAAGAGCGCCTTCGTGGGGCAGATGTCCATGCACGGCGCGTCGTCGCAGTGGTTGCACCGCATCACCGAGAAGTGGCGGCGGACGTCCGGAAACGTGCCCCGTTCGATGTGCTTGACCCAGGTCCGGAACGCGCCGAGCGGGACCCCGTGCTCCGACTTGCAGGCGACCGTGCAGGCGTGGCACCCTATGCAAGTTTCCTGGTTAAGAAGAAATCCGAGGCGCATGAAGTCCACATACTAAACCTCAGAGCTTCAAGCTCCTAGCTCCGGAGCTACCTGCCGGGCTTCAAGCTTCAAGCTTCGTGCCGGCGGCTCCGGAGCTTCCGGCTTGCAGCTTCGAGGCTCGAAGCCCAACTGGGAGCTGGGAGCCGGAAGCTGGGAGCTGAACCCATAGGAAAAGTGAACCCTACCCATGCCGGGGATTCGTTCCCCCGAAAAAATGCGGTAATTCCTTTGACCCCAGCGTCATGGATCTATACGATCCGACGATTCACCTTCGAGGCTCGGGAGCTTTATGAAGAGAGCGCTGGCGCCGACGCTGGTCGCGGTCGCGGGGGTCCTCCTCGGGTCGAACCTGTGCCAGGCGCAGGTCGTCCACGACCGCTGGAAGCTCGACTATTCCCATGAGAAGCCCACGCTCCACACGCACCGCTACCCCAACGGCGAGCTCGAGAATTTCTGGTACGTCTACTACACCGTCACGAACAACGGACCGAAGGCCGTCCCGCTCATCCTCGACCTCACGATGTACGTCGAGACGGGCCGCGAGCTCCAGTCCGACTTGCGCAAGGTCGACACGGAGACCGCCCGCAATGCCGCCGGCGATCCCTCGAAGAACGAGGACCTGAAGTTCGGCACGTTCATCTCGAACATCGTCCAGGCGGAGGCGGTCGAGTTCAAGATCATCGAGTTCCACCAGAAGCTGGGGAACCGCTCCCCGGGCATCATCCGCTCGTCGATCGAAGCGCTGAAGAAGGGCGAGGAGAAGAAGGATTCGCCCCGCTACTACCTGAATCCCAGGGAGATGCGCGAACAGAAGCTGATCGGCCCCGGCCAGAAGCTCACGGGCCTGGCGATCTTCCGCGGCGTCGATCCCCGCGCCCAGGTGATCGAGATCCAGGTCTCGGGCCTCTGGGACGTCCTGCGGATCGAATCGATCCTCGGCGAAAACGAGGAGCTGGAAGACGTCAAGCTGCACTACGAGAACCGCGTCTACAAGCACACGTACTGGTTCCCCGGCGACGCCTACCACCGCGAGCGCGACGTGCTCACGCTGCTGCGCCAGCCGACGTGGGTGATCAAGGCGATCGGCCCGGTGGCGTCCAAGACGACGATCGAAAACCTGGTCAACTCCATGCTCAAGGCCCTGAACATCTGCGAGGATCTCGCGCGCAGCGGGGGGAACGAGCAGGCGATGACGGCCGCGATCCAGGCGAAGCTGGGCCTCGCCGATACGGACTTCCAGGTGAGCGCGCGGATCATCTCGCGGGCGCTGAAGGAATTCGACTACGACTTCGGCAAGAGCTTGTACGCCAACCAGGTCGCCGTCTGGCGGATGCACGAGTGGTGGGTGACGAACAAGGGCAAGCTCGCGTTCAACGAGAAGACGGGCAAGTTCGAAGTGCGCGAGGAAGTCCTTCCGGGGACGAAACAGTAGAGCGTCACCCGGAAGTCGTAAGTCGGGCGTCGTGCGTCATGATCCGGAAAAACCGGCATCCACTCCCCTCTTTCCCTCTTCTCTTCGACTCACGACTCATGACTCGCGACTTCCTGACTTCGGGGTCGGCCAGCGGTGCTTCCGCGCCTTGGTCCGCTTCATGATCTCCCGCACTCTCGCCTTACATAGCCGGTTCCACTCCGTCTCGCGACCCGCGTACGTCCTGTAGAACGCGAGCCGGTCCCCTATCGTGACCGGACCTCCCAGGGCCGCGTTCAGCTGGGCGAGATCCGACAACCTGTCCTGCAGTGAAACTTCGGCCGAGAACTCGGCGCGATCCAGGTCGATTACATAGAACTCCGGGCCGGGACGGACCAGGATGTTGTTGGCCTTCAAGTCTCCGTGATGGACGCCCGCGCGGTGCATCTCGCGCACGAAGCCGGCCAGGGCGTCGCGGAAGGCGCGCTTTTCGCGCGGAGTCCACGGCCGGTCCACGTACTCGTTCAAAGGCTTGGCGTCCGCCAGCCATTCGCCGAGGATCCGGTCGCCCGACCACGCCCAGAGCCGGGGCGTGGCGACGTGCCGCACGGCCAGCGCGTGCGCGTTCCGCCAGATCCGCTTCGCCCGGGGCCCCTCGCGCACGAACCGATCCGGCGTCGCGAGCCAGAGGCGCCTCCGGCCGATGCGCTTCACCTCGCGGAGCGGAGCCGCCTTGAACGAGCTCTTCGCCGCCGACGCCGAGAGGGGCCGCCGCAGCATCATCCCGCCCGACTTGTCGAATTCCCGCCCCGGGATCAGGCACCTTCGAGTCCGGTCTTCCGAATACGTTTCGCGCGCCTCGAGGTAGGCGCGGCCGATGTCGCGAAGCATCGCCTTGGAGAGATTCTCGCCCCAATACGCGCGAAGGAGTTTCCGGCGATCCGTCATCGACACGATCGGACGCAGGGAGAGGAGCAGGAACCCGAGGTCCTTGAGGCGTTCCGCCGCCGCCATCCTCGGACGGATCGAGGCCCGCTGGACGTCGATCAGGTACAGGTCCGCCGATTCTCCGGGTCCCGTGGCCAGGATGTTCCCGGCGTGCAGGTCGTCGTGCCGCACCCCCGCGTCGTGCATCGCGCGCACGAATCCGCCCAACAGCGCCATGAACCTCCGGCGGAGGACGCGGCCGGCGTCGAGCAGGCGCTCCTTGAGGGTCGACGCCCCGGGAATCTCCCGGGTGATGAGGAAACTCGCGCCGTCATGAGTCCCGCAGGCCACGGGAGTCGCGGCCGCCACGCGGGCCCGCCTCAGGTGGTCGAGCACGGCGTACTCGCGCGCCGCGCGGTCCGCCACGAGGCGCCGCATCGCGGCCCCCACGCCGCGGTCGCGGAAGAGTTTCAGGTACAGAGCGCCGCCCTCGCCGGGAACGATGCGGCGCACGGTACGCAGGGAGCCCTCCTTGACGGACTCGGCGGGGAACCTGCCTTCGAGGACCGACCGGACCAGCGCTTCGTCCTCCGGCGCGCACCGGAGCTTCATGAAGGCTCCAGCCCTGGAGGACGCGCTTGGCTTGCCTTCAGGGCGAGCCCTGAAGGATGCGCTTCGCTTCCCTTCAGGGCCAGCGCGCCGACGGACGCCACGGCGGCGTGCGCGTCGTCGACGGTGATCGCCTCCATCGAGCCGGTCCCCGAGCCGTTGGGCTTGTAGACGACGCGGCCCAGGGGGTTGTACGGGCCGTAGACGGCGGGATCCTTGGGCCCGAAAAGGGCGACGCTGCGCACGCCGACCGCGCTCGCGATGTGGAGCGGGCCCGAATCGGCGCCGACGAAGACGCGCGCGCCGGCGATCAGCTCCGCGAGATCGAGGATCGACCGCGTCTCCATCGCGACGCGCACCCCCGGCCCGCCGCTCTCGGCGATCGCGTCGGCCATGCCCCGCTCCCCGGGGCCCC
>DASTON010000034.1:0-8084 GCA_035762525.1 Planctomycetota bacterium
AAGGAGCGTCTCGCGAGTCATGACGAGAAGTTCGTGTCGATCGAGAAGCGCTTCGAGCAGGTGGACCGGCGCTTTGAACAGATCGACAAGCGGTTCGAGCAAGTCGACAAGCGATTCGAGCAGATCGAGAAACGGCTGGACGCCGTGGAGAAGGCCGTCGCGGACTTGAGGACCGAAATGCACCAGGGTTTCGCGGCCCTGCGCGCGACCCTGGAACGGATCGAGGTCCGGCTCCAGTTCCTCGATTTCGACAAGCGGTTGTACCGGCTCGAGCTCCTGCAGGAACATGGCCCGTCCGGCCCCAAGTCCACCGCCGCCTGAACTCCGATCCCCTGGTTTTCGCCTGGCTGTCATCTGTCATCTGTAATCTGTCATCCGTCTTCGTTATCATCGTCCGCTCATGAAGACCGACGACATCCGTGAACATTTCCTCAAGTTCTACGAGGCGCGGGGCCACCGCCGGTACCCGTCGGACTCGCTCGTCCCCACGAACGACCCGTCGCTCCTCTTCACGTCGGCCGGGATGGCGCAGTTCAAGGACATGTTCCTCGGCATCGGCCGGCTCCCCCACAAGCGGATCACCACCGTCCAGCGCTGCCTGCGCGTGGGCGACCTCGAGAATGTCGGCCGCACCACGCGCCATCACACGTTCTTCGAGATGCTCGGCAACTTCTCGTTCGGCGACTACTTCAAGGACTACGCGATCCCCTGGTGCTGGGATTTCTACACGAGCGACCTCGGCATCCCCGCGGACCGGCTCTGGGCGACGATCTACGAGAAGGACGACGAGGCCGAGGCGGCTTGGAAGAAGCTCGGCAAGCTGAAGCACCCGATCGTGAAGTTCGGCGAGGCGGACAATTTCTGGCCGGCCAACGCGCCGTCGCAGGGGCCGAACGGGCCCTGCGGACCGTGCAGCGAGCTCTTCTACGATTTCGGCAAGGGCGACTGGTGGTGCGGGAAGTGCGAGGAGCCCGGCCACTCCTGCGACCGGTTCGTCGAGATCGGCAACATCGTCTTCACGCAGTTCGAGCGGCAGGACGGCGGCGTCCTGAAGCCCCTCCCCCAGAAGAACATCGACTTCGGCGGCGGCCTCGAGCGCGTCGCCGCGGTGCTGCAGGGCGTCCACTCGAACTACGACACCGACATCTTCAAGGCGATCATCGCCCAGGAAACCCGGATCCTGAAGATCCAGCCGACGACGGACAACGGCCGGCGCCTCCGCCGCATCGCCGACCACGCGCGCGCCCTCGTCTTCTGCATCACCGACGGCGTGCGCCCCGCCAACGAGGGCCGCGGGTACGTCGTCCGCCGCATCCTGCGCACCGCCTTCCGCGACGGGTGGAAGCTCCGGCGTTCCGCCAAGATGGAGCCGGAGCCGTTCCTCCACAAGCTGGTGGAGACCGTCGCGGACCAGATGCGCGCCGCGATCCCGCTGTCGCCGGAACAGCGCCTGCTCGCGACCACCACGATCCAGACGGAAGAGGCGCAGTTCCTCAAGACCATCGAGCGCGGCATGGGCGTCGTCGAAAGCCGGGTCGCCGACCTGAAGAAGATGGGCCAGTACCGGCTCGACGGAAAGGCCGCTTTCGACCTGTACCAGAGCCACGGATTTCCCATCGAGCTGACCATCGACGTCCTCGGCGACTACGGCATGGCCGTCGATACCGACGGCTTCAAGAAGGCGCTCGAGGAGGAGCAGGACCGCGCGCGGACGAGCGAGGCCATCTTCGATCCCAACAGCCCGATCACGAAGATCAAGGAACAGCGGATCAAGACGACCGATTTCCTCGGCTACGGGATCCGCGTCGCGGACATCGGCCAGCCGGTCAAGGCCACCCTCCTGCGCATCGTGAATCTCGACGCCGACGCGCTCGCCCGCTTCAACGAATCCAAGAAGGACATGGCGGGGGTCACGCGGCTGATCGGCAAGGGAATGATCGTGGACACCGCGGAGGAAGGCGACGCGGTCGCCCTGCTCTTCGACAAGACACCCTTCTATGCGGACGCGGGCGGGCAGGTGGGCGACGCCGGCCGCATCCGGACCGATGAAGCGGAGGTCGAGATCACGGACACGCGCAAGCCGGACGGCTACTACTTCCACATTGGAAAGGTCGCGAAGGGGCCGCTCCGGCCGGGACTCGTCACGGCGCTCGTCGACGCGCCGCGGCGGCTCAACATCATGCGCAACCACACGGGCACCCACCTCCTGCACTCGGCGCTGAGGGCCGTGCTGGGGGCCCACGTCTCGCAGGCGGGCTCGGTCGTCGAGCCCGACCGACTCCGGTTCGATTTCCACCATCCGAAGCCGGTGACGTTCGAGGAGCGGCGCAAGATCGAGGACTGGGTGAACCGGATCATCTTCGAGGACCGCGAGGTGACGAAGGTCGAGATGGCGATGGAGGACGCGAAGAAGAAGGGCGCGCTGATGTTCTTCGGCGACAAGTACGGCGACCGCGTCCGCGTCGTGACCATCGACAATTCCGGGTCGGTCGAGCTCTGCGGCGGGACGCACCTCGAGCATACGGCGACGATCGGCTCGTTCCGGATCACGAGCGAGAGCGCGATCGGCAGCGGCGTGCGGCGCGTCGAGGCGGTGACCGGCCCCGGCGCCGTTGAAGCGGCCCGCAGGCAGGAGGATCTCGTTCTCGAGCTCTCGCACGAGCTCGGTGTACCCGTCCCGGATCTCGCGCGCCGCATCAAGCAGATGGCGAAGGACATCCAGGAGCTGAAAAGCCAGGTGGGCAAGTTCAAGAGCGGAGGCCAGCAGGCCGACTTCAACGCCCACAAGCTGATCAGCAAGCCGATCGGCGGGCACCCCATCGGCTTCCAGGACGGCGATCCGACCGGAACCGTCGACACCGCCCGCGCGCACATGGACTTCCTGATCAAGAAACAAGGGTACGGCGCGGCGATCGTCGCCCTCCACGGCGAAAAGCCGGTCTTCATCATCGGGGTCTCCGAGGCCCTCGTCGCCTCCAAGGGCCTGAAGGCGGGCGATCTCGCCAAGGAGGTCGGCCAGGCGTGCGGCGGCGGAGGCGGCGGCCGGGAGTTCCAGGCGCAGGCCGGGGCGTCCGACCCCTCGAAGATTCAATTGGGATTTGACACTTTTGAGGCCGCCGTTCGGGCCAAGTTGGGGTAGTTCTTCCCTACTTGCATTCCGCGCCCGCATCCCCTACACTCCCCGCTTCCGGAGACGCCATGCCGACCCCGAAACGGAAACTCGCCAACAGCTGGCGCAAGCACCGCCGGTCGCACGACCACGTGCACGTGCCCAACCTCTCCATCTGCCCCCGCTGCAACCAGCCGAAGCAGTCGCACCGCGTGTGCGGCACGTGCGGCTACTACAAGGGGGCGATGGTCGTGGACATGAAGAAGCTGTAATTCCGGCTTCATGTTCCCAGATCGGGGTGGCCGCTTCCGGACGCCCGCATGAGAATCGCCATCGACGCCATGGGCGGGGACCACGCCCCGGATGAAATCGTCCGAGGCGCCGTCGAGGCCGCCGGGCAGGTCCCCGACGCGATCCTCGTCCTCGTGGGCCAGTCCGACCGCGTCGAAAAGTGCCTCGCCTCCGGCCCGCGCCCCGCGAACATCCAGATCCAGCACGCCTCCGAAGTCATCGAGATGCACGAGGATCCCCGCCGCGCGCTCATCGGCAAGCGCGACTCGTCGATCCACATCGGCCTCAGCATGGTCAAGCACGCGAAGGCCGACGCCTTCATCTGCGCGGGCAACACGGGCGCCCTCGTCGGGGGCGCCACCGTTCCGATGTTCGGCCTGGGATGCCTCGAGGGCGTGAAGCGGCCCGCGATCGCGGTCCCGATGCCGACGCAGACCGGCTTCACGGCGCTCGTCGACGCCGGCGCGAACAAGGAGTCGAAGGCGATCCACCTCCTGCAGTGGGCCGTCATGGGCTCGGTGTACATCAAGTACCTCCGGAAGGACGTGACCGAGCCGAAGGTCGGGCTCCTGAACATCGGCGAGGAGCGCAACAAGGGGACGGCGCTGCTCCAGGAGGCGTACCCGCTCCTCGAGAAGTCGCACCTCAAGTTCATCGGGAACATCGAGCCGCACAAGATCTTCTCCGGCGCGGCGGACGTGATCGTCTGCGACGGATTCACGGGCAACGTCTTCCTCAAGACGAGCGAGGGGTTCTCGAACTTCATGATGGGCATGATCCGGTCGAACGGGCTGTCGGGCAGCGCCGACATCCAGGCCGGCGTCTCCAAGATCGAGCAGCGCATGGACTACTCGTCCGTCGGCGGCGCGCCCCTCCTGGGCGTCCGCGGCGTCGTCCTCAAGTGCCACGGCCGCTCGAAGGCGCGCGCGATCGTCAACGCGGTCCGCGTCGCGGCGGGCTTCGTCCGCGACCGGCTCAACGACCACATCGTCGAGGAGCTCAAGTCCGAGGGGCACGTCGGCTGGTTCTCCGGGTGGTTCAAGTCCCGGGAGGAGTCCGCGGGCGAATGAAGACCTCCTTGAAAGTCCGCGTCGCCGGCACCGGCTCGTACACCCCCGACCGCGTCCTCGACAACGCGTATTTCTCGAAGATCGTCGACACCCACGACGCGTGGATCCTCGAGCGCACCGGCATCCGGGAGCGGCGCATCTCGGCGGAGAACCAGAACACGAGCGATCTCGCCGCCGAGGCGGGCCGCCGCGCGCTGAAGGCGGCGGGCCGGAGCCCGGGCGACGTCGAGATGATCATCGTCGCGACCTCGTCGCCCGACCGCGTCGTGCCCGGCACGGCCGCGTACGTCCAGGCGAAGCTGGAGTGCTTCAACGCGGGCGCCGTCGACAACATCGCCGCGTGCTCGGGGTACGTCTACGCGCTTTCGTCCGGCTGGCACTACGTCGCGGGCGGGCAGGTGAAGAATTGCCTCGTCATCGGCGCGGAACAGCTGACGCGGATCACGAACTATTCCGACCGCGGGACGTGCATCCTGTTCGGCGACGCCGCGGGCGCGCTGCTCCTCGAGCCGTCGCCCGAGGGGGAAAGCGACATTCTCTACTCGAAGCTCGGGGCCGACGGGCGCGGAGAGCGGTACATCGTCGTGCCCGCGGGCGGCGTCGCGATGAACCCGACCCAGGAGCGGATCGACCGGAAGCTCGACAAGATCCAGATGATGGGCCGCGAGGTGTACAAGTTCGCCATCACGAAGTTCGTCGAGCTGATCAAGGACGCCTGCGCGAAGATCGGCGTGTCGCCCGACCAGATCGACGTCCTCGTCCCCCACCAGGTGAACCTGCGCATCATCGAGAGCGCCGCCGAAAAGCTGAAGATCCCGATGAGCAAGATCGTGGTGAACATCGACCGCTACGGCAACACCTCGGCGGCCAGCATCCCGCTGGCGATGGACGAGGCCGTGCGGGCCGGGCGCATCAAGCGCGGGCACCTCGTCGTGACCGTCGCGTTCGGCGCCGGACTGACCTGGGGCAGCGTGGCTCTTCGCTGGTAATGGCCAAGATCGCCGTCGTCTTCGCGGGCCAGGGCGCCCAGGTCGTCGGGATGGGCAAGGCGCTCTGCGAACGCCACTCCCCCGCCCGAGCGCTGTTTGACCGCGCCTCGAGAGTTCTCGGATTCGACCTCGCCCAAATCTGCTTCGAAGGTCCCGCCGAGCGCCTGAACCGGACGGATGTCTGCCAGCCCGCGCTCCTCGTCCACGCGTACGCCGCGTCCCAGGCCCAGTCGTTCGACGGCCACGAGATCGTCGCCGCGGCGGGCCTCAGCCTCGGCGAATACACCGCGAACCTCTTCGCGGGCGCGCTCGAGTTCGAGACGGCCGTCGACCTCGTCCGCAAGCGCGGCGCCTGGATGCAGGAAGCGTGCGACGCCACGCCGAGCGGCATGGTGTCGGTGCTCGGACTGGATCAGGCGAAAATTGAATCCGCCATCGCCGGAATCGACGGCGTCGGCGTCGCCAACGTCAACAGCCCCGGCCAGATCGTGATCAGCGGTCCGAACGAGCCGCTGGGGAGAGCTTCCGAGGCGTGCAAGGCCGCCGGAGCGAAGCGGTGCATCCCGCTCAAGGTCGCGGGCGCCTATCACTCGCAGGTCATGGCGCCCGCGCAGGAGAAGATGCGCGTGGAATTGCACAGGGCGGACTTTTCGGCTCCAAGATTCCCGGTGGTGGTCAATACCACGGCCCGGCCGGTCACGAATCCCGACCTGCTGAGGTCCGCCCTGGGCGACCAGGTTTGCGGATCGGTCCTGTGGGAGCCCTGCGTGCGCCAGATGGCCTCCATGGGCGCGACCAAGTTCATCGAGTTCGGCCCCGGGAAAGTGCTGTCGGGACTCATCAAGAAGACGATCGAGACCGCGGAAACGGAGAGTTTCGAATGAGCCTGACCATCGACTTGAAGGGGCGCAAGGCGCTCGTCACCGGCGCGTCGCGCGGCATCGGGCGCGAGATCGCGGTGACGCTCGCCCAGTCGGGCGCGGACGTCGCGTGTCTCGCGACGAACGCAATGGCGCTCAGCGAGACGTGCGCGGCGGCGAAGGCGTTCGGCGTGCGGGCCGAGGCGATCCCCTGCGACATCGGGGTGTCGGCGCAGATCGAGGCGGCCGTCGCCAAGACCGTGGAGCTCTTCGGCGGGCTCGACATCCTCGTGAACAACGCGGGCGTCACCAAGGACAACCTGCTCATCCGGATGAAGGAAGAGGAATGGGACAAGGTCCTGGGAGTGAACCTGAAGGGATCGTTTCTCTTCATGAAGGCCGCATCGCGGCACCTGATGCGCTCGAAGTGCGGGCGGATCATCAATATCTCCAGCGTCGCGGGCATGATCGGAAACCCCGGCCAGGCGAACTACAGCGCGTCGAAGGCGGGGCTCATGGCGCTCACGAAGTCGGCGGCGCGCGAGTTCGCGTCGCGCGCCATCTGCATCAACGCCGTCGCCCCCGGATTCGTAAAGACCGACATGGCGGCGGGCGTGGACGAGAAGACGCTCGCGGCCGCCATCGACAACATCCCGTTCAAGCGGATGGGGGAACCGCGCGAGATCGCGGAGGTCGTCGCGTTCCTGGCGAGCGACCTGGCGCGGTATATCACCGGGCAAGTGATCGTAGTGGACGGCGGCATGGCGATGTGAGCTTGGAAATGAAAATCGCGGCGGGAATCCTGGCGCTGGTGCTCCTCCAGGCGCAGGAGAAGCCGGCGCTGGCGTGGAATCCGCCGGCCGGGAAAGTCCTCATCGCGAAATCCAAAGCCAGGTTCATCTACCCGGGCAAGTCCGAAAGTTCCTTCGAGTGCGATTCGGAGCTTCATCCCACCGGGGAAACCGCCAAAGCGGGTCGGGTCTTCACGGTGCGGGTCAACCGGCTCCAGTCGCTCCTGCGGGAAAGAGTGAAAGACAAGGACAAGGAGTCGGAAGTGCTCTTCGAACGCGGCAAGGAAACCGTGCTCAAGGGCGAAGCGCTCGAGGGGTCGGGGCCGTTCAAGGGAATCGGGGACGACCACCAGGCGGTCATCAGCCCGCTCGGACGGCGCGACTCCGACCAGCTGAACGATCACCTGGCCGAGAGCATGTGCCTGGGGGTCGTAGACCTCCAGCTCGGCGCCGGATCGACGTGGGAATCGGAAGTCCACGTTCCCTTCCAGGGCGACGACTTCATCGGAACCCTGAAGTACAAGGTGGAGCGCATCGAAAAGGGGAAGACGGCCAGGATCGCCATCAAGGCCGTGGAGAGGGGCCCGGTCGCCGGAGAGGATGGCGTGAATTGGAGCGGGACCGGCACCCTGGTTTACTCGTTCGAGGATTCCCTGATCCGGGAGTTCAAGATCAGCGTCAAGAAGACGGACAAGGACGGCAACCTGGTCGCTTCCTTGGATCAGGAGTTGACCGTATCACTCAAGCCGTGACTTGTCTGGAATTCCGGCTATGAAGTCCATGACCGCAGCCGCCCTGGCCGCGTTCGCCCTCGCCGTCACGCCGCAGTCCCAGGAAGCCGGAAAATCCCCGCCGTCGATCACGTACGGGGCCTCGCGCGAATCCAAGTCGTGGATCAAGACTCCCGACGGGACCTCGGTCGCCGTCGACGAAGGAATCTCGTGGAAGGGTGTGACGATCTACCTGTCGCTGAC
>DASTON010000035.1:0-4834 GCA_035762525.1 Planctomycetota bacterium
CCCGCCGCGGCCCACGACGCGGCGCGCCCCACGGGTCCCTTGTCGAACAGGACGACGCGGCGCCCTTCCTTCGCCAGCTCCCACGCGATGGCGCACCCGATGATGCCCGCGCCGACGACGATCGCGTCGGGATTCCTCGCCATGGTCCTGAATGTAAGCAGGGCGAAAGGGAAAATACACCCATTCATCCTGCTTGCCCCGAGCGAGCGTAGCGAGTCGAAAGGAAAGGGGGCCTGCCCCGAGCGAGAGTAGCGAGTCGAAAGGAAAGGGGCCTGCCCCGAGCGAGCGTAGCGAGTCGAGGGGTACAATCCCGCGATGCCCTTCGCGCCTTCTCTCCTTCGCTGGTTTCATCGCGTCGCGCGCGCCCTGCCGTGGCGGCGCACCCGCGATCCCTACGCGATCTGGGTCTCCGAGGTGATGCTCCAGCAAACGCAGATCGCGACCGTCCTGCCGTACTACGAACGGTGGATGCGCCGTTTCCCCGACGTCCGCGCGCTCGCGAAGGCGCCCCTCGACGACGTGCTGAAAGCATGGGAAGGGCTCGGGTACTACGCGAGGGCGAGACATCTCCATGCGGCGGCCCGGCACGTCGTCGAATCCGGCTTTCCGAAGACGCGCGAGGATTGGGAGAGCCTCCCCGGGGTCGGGCCGTACACGTCCGCCGCCATCGCCAGCATCGCGCACGATGAGCGGACGCCCGTGCGCGACGGCAACGTGCGGCGCGTCGTCTCGAGGCTGCTGAAGTCCAACGACCTCGCGAAGATCGACGCCTGCCTCGAGCGGACGATACCCGCGAGCGCGCCCGGCGACTTCAACCAGGCCCTGATGGAACTGGGCCAACGCGTTTGCGTTCCCCGCTCGCCGAAATGTCCGGGGTGTCCCGTCGCCTCCCACTGCGCTGCGAGGAAGGCGGGGGTACAGGACCGCTACCCACGCAAGGTCGCGCGCAAGCCGGTGCCGACCTACAAGGTGGGAGTCGGACTCTGCTTCAAGGACGGCCGCGTGCTCGTCTCGAAGCGCGCGCCCGAGGGGCTCCTCGGCGGCTTGTGGGAGTTCCCGGGGGGCAAGCGCGAGCGTGGCGAGTCGTACGAGCGCACGGTCAAACGGGAATTCCTCGAGGAAGTGGGGCTCAAGGTCGATGTCGGCGACCGCCTGGTCACCGTGCCGCACCGCTACTCCCATTTCGCGGTCGAACTCCACGCGTACCTGTGCCGGTGGAAGCGCGGAAAGGCGCGGACCGGCAAGTGGGTCAAGCCGGAGGAGCTGGATCGCCTCGCCTTCCCCGCCGCCAATCGCCGCATCCTCGAGGCGCTGAGGTCCCGTCTCGATGCGTGACGTCGGCCTCCTCGACTTCGGCCTTCGGACTTCGGACGTGGGACGTAGGACTCCCTCGGTCTCTTTAAAATAAAAACGGCTCCAAGTGGGCCACTTGGAGCCGTGAATGGGCGTTTGGATCTAGTAGCGATCTCTCCGACCGCCGCCGCCACCGAAACCGCCGCGGCCGCCGCCGCCGCCGGCCCGGGGGCCGTCGGTGCGGGGACGAGCTTCATTGACCGTCAGGGGACGGCCGTTGAAGTCGGCATTGTTCAGGGCGTTGATCGCTGCCGTCGCCTGGTCGGCGTTGGGCATTTCCACGAACCCGAACCCTCTGGAACGGCCGGTCATCTTGTCCATGATGATGCTGGCCGAAGCGACTTCGCCGTGCGCTTCAAACGTGGAGCGGAGATCCGCTTCCGTCGCCCCGTAGGGCAGGTTACCGACAAAGATGTTCACAATTGGCTCCGTCTAAACTTGACTGACATGTCCAACTACACTGCCTTCGGAGGGAAGGTTCGGAATGCCTTGGGCGGGCCCAGCGCTTTCGGCTTCGAACTAACCATCGAAGAACTTAGAGGATTGTACATGCCCCGCGGGGGATTTCAAGGCCGAATTGCGCGGACGACCAGGAGGTCGCCCTCGCGGCGGGCGCGCAGGGCGAAGTCGTGGGAATCAATCCGCGCGCAGACCTCCAGGTCGGCCTTGGGGTACTGCGGCCAGGCATCCGAGGCGATTCTCCGCCCCGCGTCGCTTTCCCGCACGCGGCGCAGGATTTCCGCCGCGGGCGGCGGATCGCCTCTCAGGAGCCCTTCGATGTAATCCGCGACGGCGTCGTCGCCCTCCGCGGGCCCCATGGAGGCGACGAGCGTGACGACCGGCGCCGCGGCGACCGCCCGGGCCGTGGCGCCCGCGATGGCCAGGCTCGCCACGTAGAGCGACTCCGCGCCCGACGCGGCCACGGCGCAGCGCGTCCCGCTTCCGGTGCACTGGATGATCCGGCGGCCGCGGACCGCGTCCGCCGGAAGATCCGAAGGCGAATTGCCGTGATCGAAGCCGTCGACCTTGGCCCCTCCGACCTCGCCCATGAGGAACGCGTCGGGCAGGCGTTTCTTGAGCGCGAACGCGGCCTCGACGGAATCGACGAGGAGCAGGTCGCGCGCGCCCGCGGCGAACGCGCCGGCCGCCGTCGTGAACGCCCGGAGCACGTCGATGACCACCGCGACGCCGCGGGCGGAACGCGCGCCGTCGAGATGTTCGACGCGGTGGATTTGCATGATTCCAAGATAGCGGAGCCGTTGTTACAGTACGCGCCAATGAAGTTCCTGTTCATTTCGCGCGTCGGCCTCATCCACGATCTCGCCTGGGAAGTCATCAAGGAAGGGCACGAGGCGAAGTACTACATCCAGTCCAAGCCGGACAAGGATGTCGGCGACGGCTTCGTCCCGAAAGTCGACGCGTGGGAGGACCACAAGGACTGGGCGGACGTCATCGTCTTCGACGACTCCGACTACGGCACGCTGCCGGAGCGCCTGCGCAAGGAGGGGAAGGCGGTCGTCGGCGGGACGGCTTACACCGACCGGCTCGAGGAGGACCGCGACTTCGGCCAGGAGGAGATGAAGGCCGCGGGCATGGACATCCTCCCCAAGTGGGACTTCGAGAGCTTCGACACGGCCATCGAGTTCGTGAAGAAGAACCCCGAGCGGTACGTCGTCAAGCCGAACGGGAAGGCGCAGAACGAAAAAGTCCTCTCCTTCGTCGGGCAGGAGGAGGACGGGCGCGACATTCTCACGATGCTGGAGCGCTACCGCGCGAGCTGGTCGAAGAGCCTGAAGAGCTTCCAGATCCAGAAATACTGCCCGGGCGTCGAGGTCGCGGTGGGGGTCTTCTTCAACGGGAAGGACTTCCTCAAGCCGGTCTTCGTGAACTTCGAGCACAAGCGGATGTTCAACGACGACATCGGGCCGTCGACGGGCGAGATGGGGACGAGCGGGTTCTGGACGGAGGACCCGCCGATCTTCAAGGAGACGCTCGCGAAGATGAAGGACCGCCTCGCGGCGAGCGGATTCGTCGGGTACATGGACCTGAACTGCATCGCGAACGGCCGGGGCGTCTTCCCCCTCGAATTCACCCCCCGGTTCGGGTATCCGACGATCAACCTCCAGATCGAGGGCGTGCTCTCCAAGTGGGGGGAGATGCTCGCGGCGATGGCGAAGGGCGAGCCGTTCCAGATTCGCACGAAGCGCGGATTCCAGATCTGCGTGGTCGTGGCGGTCCCGCCGTTCCCGTACACGGATCCCGACGCGTTCCGGAAGTTCTCCGAGGACGCGGTCGTGATTTTCAAGAAGCCCATGACCGAGGGCGTCCACCCCTGCGACGTGCGGCTGGTCGACGGCGACTGGCGGCTGTGCGGGAACTCGGGCTACGCGCTCGTCGTGTCGGGCTCGGGCTCGACGATGGAGGACGCGCGCCGCGAGACGTACAACCGGGTGAAGAACATCCTCATTCCGAACATGTTCTACCGGACCGACATCGGCAACCGGTGGTGGCGCGAAAGCGACCTGCTCATGACCTGGGGGGTTTTGTCGCGCTGAGTAAGCTCCCAGCTTCTGGCGTCCAGCTCCCGGCTGGGCTTCGAGCTTCACGCTTCAAGCCGACAGCTTCTAGCTTCGGGGCTCCGTAGAATGCCGACGATGAGTGAATGGGAATCACAGCTAGAAACAAAACCGGACCGGTTTGAGCGCTGGCTCTTCGGTATCTCGCTCGTCGCCTTGTTCCTGGCCGTTTTCATCTGGTTGGTCCTGTTCACTCGGTCCTACAAAGTCATCTTTGATCAGCTCGGGATGACCGAGCTTCCATGGATCACGGAACTCGCGCTCGCAATAGGCAATGGAGCGACGATTGTGATGCTCATCCTGGCGTTGGGGTTGCTGGTGTTCGGGTTCCTGGCCTGGAGGCGCGCGACCCCAAAGACGCTGAACCGGATGACCGCGATCAATTTCATCATCGCGGCACTGATGCCCGGTTACGTCTACCTAGCCGTTCACATGCCGATAGTCGAACTGCAGAAGAAGCTCGGCGGCGGATCCTAGATTTCGGGTGGCGGGATGATCTCCGGCGCCTTGGCGCGGCGGTCGGGGGGCTCGCCGGCTTGGACCGCCATCGGACCCCACATCATCGGCTTGGGGTAGGCCTGCAGCAGCGCCTTGCTCAGGTAGTTGAACGCCTCGCGCGGGTCGTCCACGATCTTGAACAGGTTCACGTCCTTGGCGCCGATCGTCCCCCAGCGCACGAGCGTGTCCCAGTTGATCAGCTCCTGCCAGAACTTGCGCCCGTACAGCACCACGGGGAGCGGGCGCGTGATCTTGCGCGTCTGCACGAGCGTCAGCACCTCGAAGAGCTCGTCCATCGTCCCGAATCCCCCCGGGAAGATGACGAGCGCCGTCGCCATGTAGACGAACCACAGCTTCCGCATGAAGAAATAGTGGAACTCGAACAGGAGCTCGGGCGTGATGTACGG
>DASTON010000036.1:0-2638 GCA_035762525.1 Planctomycetota bacterium
CGGCGCGCGGGCGGTCGTCGCGGGACACAACAAGTCGGACGCGAAGTGGTTCGCCGACGCCCGCCCCGGATTCTTCAAACGGCTCCTGTCGCTTGCGGACGGCGTGAAGATCGTGCGGCCTTTCGCGGCGATGACCGACGCGCAAGTCGTGCGGCTCGGCGCGCGGCTCGGGGCGCCGCTCGATCTCACGTGGAGCTGCTACCGCGACGGCGCGGCGCCGTGCGGTCGATGCCCAGCTTGCAAGGACCGGCGCGCGATCCTGCCATGAACTTCGCTGCGCTGTGTCGCTTTCGCTGAAACAGGGACTGTCAAATGCGCGGCTTCCAGCTTCCGGCTCCCTGCTTCCAGCCTCGGCGGGTGACGGAACGGCAAACGCTGAGGCATGATTCCCAGACATGAATTTCGACTCTCTGTGGCGCGACAGCATCGGTTTCTGGCGCGTGTGGGTGATCACACTCGGCCGCCGATACGGGCTCTTTGGCCGCCCCAACAAAGTTTGGGCAGACGCGGCCCTGGCGTTGGGCGTCGTGAAGCGGCGCGGCGGGAAGCTGGTGCCCGCGTCGCCGGAGCTCTTGACTGATCGCACGCACCCCGACTATCTCGCCGGCCATCTCATGTACGGCGCGCTGCGGTCGCTCGACTACGACGCGTTCGGCGCGTTCTTCCGCCGGGGCCAGACGCTGAACCACCTCGCGCGGCCGCGGCGTCTCGAGGCGGTCGAAGAGGCGACGGCGTGGGATCACGTGATGTTCCTGAAGCGGCTTCCGGCGGACGTGCGCCGGATGATGCGTCGCGGGTGCGACGTCTTCGAGTTCGGCTGCGGCTCGGGCGCGTGGCTGAAGGCGATGAAGCGCGAATTCCCCAAGTCGCGGTTCTCGGGCGTCGACCCAGATAGCGCGTCGGGAGCTCCGTACGGCCGCGCCGAGACCGCGGGTCCCACGGCGGGCGCGGATGTCGTCTACTTGGGCGAGGTGCTGCATCTCACGGATCGCAAGCGGACGTTGAAGAACTGCGCGCGCGTCCTGCGGCCGGGGGGCAAGCTGCTGGTGCTCGAAGGCTTCATGCCGGAGCGGGTGTCGACGCGGCCGATGGAATCCGTGCTCTTCGCAATGCAACTCGACCAAGCATTACAAGGCGTCCGGTTCATGCGGAAATCCGAGCTCAAGCTCCCACGCAACTTCACGAAACCGAAGTTCGTGACGTTGGGAGGTTGCGTGGCATTGGCAATTGCAACGAAGAGAGAGACTTCAGACTGAGGACTACCGACTACTGTGGACTTCAGTCTTCCGTCTGCAGTCTGTAGTCTGAAGTCTGCAGTCTTAGTAGTATTTGCGAAGCGTCTTCGCGATGAAGAACGGCGCCGAGACGGTCGGCTCGCCGGGTTTGGGATAGCCGAGCACCTTCACGAACACGCCCACGAACTCGACCTCGTCGCTCCCGAGGTAGACCACGTCCGGCTTGTGGACCACGTGGAAGTGGACAGGTTGTTCGCCGTTGAAGAGCGTTCCCGCGAAGACTTCGCGCGACTTGGAGATCGTCTCGCCGGCCTGGCGCTCGGGAGCCAGGTGGCCGATGCGGCCGGAGACTCGATAGAGCTTGCCGCGCGCGGTCGTGGGATTGGCGATCAGCGCCGGGAAGTCGGTCTTCGGCTGGGCCATGGCGTCGATGTCCGGGTCCTTCATCGTCCGCAACTTCGACGTGACGTGGTTGTAGATGAAGTCGGGGATGCGCGGCGTGTAGTCCTCGATGTAGGGGTTGAACGCGTTCTCGCCCTGGTCGGGCCAGAGGGGGGCGTCGGCGGAGACGCTCTCCTTCTCGAGGGCCTGAATCTCCGCGCGCAGTTCGTCGATGTGGCCGCGAAGTCCGGGCTTTCCGCAGGAAACGACAGCAAGCAGGGCGAGCAGAGCGGTCGTGCGAATCACTTGTGGTCAGCCCCCCGATCGATCCGGTCCTTGTTCTCTTTATAGACGCGGGTCTTGCGGTAGTCGTCCTTGATTTTCCGGTATTTCGCCGCGGCGTCGTCCGTCCTCTTATCCCTCTGGAGCGCGTCAGCCTCCTCGAGGAGTCTCCCTGCCATTTTCTCGTCCCTGCCACCGAGGAGGCTCTCGAGCCCCTTCATGGCCGCATCCTCGATCTTCTCCTCCGCGACCTGCTTGATCGCGCCCTTCATGTCGAGTCGCGGGCGGGTCACGGTGCCCTTGATCCCGACTTCGTACGTCTGTCCCTTCACCGGCACGCGCCAGATGAGGTCGAGCGTGCGGTCGAGGCCGATCGAGCCGGTGAAGGTGGTCTCCGAGCCGGAGATCGTCCATTGCCAGGGCTTGTCGTAGTGGATCCGCCCGTCGACGATGCGGAACTCCACGGGCTTGAGTTTGACCTCGCGCTTTTCCATCGCGAGGGCCTGCATCAGAGTGCCGAGGAATTGCGAGCCCGAGAACGTGCAGTCGCGGATCTCGATGGACCCGCGGCCCGAGATCTCCTTCAGGTACTCGAGCGCGAGGGTTCCGTCAACGGCGCCGTCCAGCTTGCCGCCGGCGACAGAGAAGGCGGGGTGGAGGAGCTCGAGGAGGGGTCCCATGCGGGCGTCGAGGGGAACGCGCGCGAATGTCACGTCGACTTTCGCGGCGCCGTCGAGAAC
>DASTON010000037.1:0-3488 GCA_035762525.1 Planctomycetota bacterium
GATCGAGGTGCTGCCGCCGGACGTCAACGCGAGCGACCTCGACTTCACCGTCGAGAACCTGACGCGGATCCGGTTCGGACTCGGCGCCGTCAAGAACGTCGGCGAGAAGGCGGTTAGAAACATTCTCGAGTCGCGGAAGGCGCACGGGAAATTCGAGGGGTTCTACGACTTCGCGGAGGCCGTCGCGGGATCGGTCGAATCGCGCGCGGTCGAGAGCCTCATCAAGTGCGGCGCGTTCGACTCGACCGGGCTCAAGCGCCAGCAATGCATGGAGATGCTCGAGCCCGCGATGCGCCTCGGCGCGATGAAGATGCAGGACCGCCGCGCGGGGCAGCTCTCGATGTTCGGCGGGCCCTCGGGATCGGGCGAGCGGCCGCCGGCGCCGGACATCGCGGAGTGGGCGCAGGAGTCGCTCCTCGCGTTCGAGAAGGAGGCGCTCGGGTACTACATCAGCTCCAACCCGGTCGTGCGCTACGAGGAGGAGATCAAGGCGTACTCGACCGCGACGGTCGACCACCTACCGGACCTCGAGGACGGCGCCGAGGTCCAGATGGGCGGCCTGATCTCGACGCTGAAGCGGGCCCTGACCAAGACGGGGCCGAACGCGGGCAAGACGTTCATGACGTTCCGGTTCCAGGACCTGACCGGCTCGTGCGAGGCGGTCGTCTTCTCCGGCGATTTCGACCGGCTCCGCGAGAGCCTGCTCGACGACGCGATCGTCTTCATCCGCGCGCGCGTCGGCTTCCGCAACGACACGGCGTCGCTGCGCGTCTCCGACGTCACGCCGATCCACAAGGCGCGCGAGTCGCTGACCGGCGGCGTCCGCATCTCGCTCCCGGGCGTCGGGCTGGAGGACGGGCTCTTGCAGAAGCTCCAGGGCGTCTTGAAGTCCCATCCCGGGAGCGTCCCGGTGGTGCTCGAAATCCCGGTCGCGGGAGGAAAGCGGATCTCCGTCCAGGCGGGCGACGGCGCGGGCGTCACTCCGACGGACGCGTTCCTCGCCGATCTCGAGGAGGCCCTGGGCGCGGGCCATGTCCGGTTCACCGGAAGGCCGATAAAACCTTCTGCCCCAAGACATTGGGAGAAGGCACGTAAGTCCTGACATCCACGAGTGATTGACGATTAACGATTGACGATTCGCAGATTCCTTCACCGTCCGCTTTCTTTCCGAACCTGCAATCGTCAATCGGTCTTTCGGGTCCGGTCCTCAATCGTCAATCGTCAATCGTCAATCATCAATCTTCCTAGTCAGGGCTTGGGCTCGGGTTGCCGATAATTGTGTGGACCACTATCACCCGGGTAAATCACATGGATGAATGGAAGATCGAGCGCCGCAAGCGGGGTTGTGCCGGCTGTCAGCGTGAATTCGAAAGCGAAGAACAGCACCGGTCCGCGATCAGATTGACTGACGGCAAGTTCGGTCGCCTCGATTCCTGCCTCGCGTGCTGGGACAAGCTCTTTCCCGCCGCCGCCGATGCGCCTTTCTCCTCCTGGACGACGACCGCGCCGAAGCGCGGCAAGAGGCGCTTGGAAGACATCCGCGCGATGGTCGAGTTCTTCAAGAGACTCGTCGAAACGCGGAACGGCGATCCCCTGCGCGACAAGGTTCTCTACCTCACCTCCCTGCTCCTCATGCGCAAGCGCCGCGTGAAGGCGGCGGGTTCGAAGACCGACGGCGGCCGGACGCTCCTCGTCCTCGAGAAAGCCTGGGACGGCGAGACCGTCGAGATCGTCGACCCCGCGATCCCCGACGAGGAGCTCGGGGCGCTCAAGGCGGAGCTGGAGCGGCTGTTCGACGGCGAGCCCGGCCCCGAACCGATAGCTGCCGCTTCGCCGGAAGCGATGCTATAGTGAGCCCCTATGCGGAGACGGGGATGAATCCCCTCGAGGTCACCAGCCGCGAGCTCGGCCCGGGGGTGCACGAAGTCAAAATCGACGGCTCCCTCGACTGGTCCAACTTCGCCAAGGTCGAGCAGGTCGTCACGACGGTCTTCCGCGCGGGCGTCTTCCGGATCGTCGTCAACCTGCACGACGCGAAGTACATCTCGAGCGCGGGCTTCGGCTGCTTCATCTCGGCCCTCGACACGGCGATGAAAAACGGCGGCGATCTCATCTTCGCGGCGGTGCCGAAGGAGATTCACGAAGTCTTCGTGATCCTCGGGCTCGCCAAGATCCTGCGATTCGCCAACGACGAGAAAGAAGCGGCGACACTCCTGCTGAAGAAGTAGACGAAGAGTCCTACGTCCCACGTCCGACGGCCGAAGTCCGAAGACGAAGAGTCCGACGTCAAGAGAATAATCCGGAGTCGGGTACCGCAGCACCGCAGCGCTTTCTCAAACCCACCCCGGTATGCCGATTCTCAGCCACATTTTCCGGATGGGTGTATACTTCCCTGATTCAGCGGAGGGTCGCATGGTCATGACCGCCCTCGACACCTACCCCGTTTCGGTTCCCCTCGCGTCGAAGAAGCTGATCCTGCGGCCGCTGGTCCGCGAGGACGGCACGGCGCTCGCCCGATTCTTCGCCCGGATTCCGGCCGACGAGCGGGTGATGCTCAAGGACGACGTGACCAATCCCGTGGTGATCGCGAACTGGTGCGCGAACCTCGACCCCGACAAGGTCCTGCCGATCCTCGCGCTCGACGGCTCGCGCATCGTGGCGGACGCGACGCTCCACCGCGACCGGCGCGGCTGGTCGCGCCACGTGGCGCGCATCCGGCTGGCGGTCGACCCCGAATACCGGCGCATGGGCCTGGCGCGCGCGATGGTGCGCGAGCTCCTGGTGCTCGCGGAGCGGCTCGGCGTGGCGGTCGTGGACGCGGAAGCGCTGTCGGCCCAGCAGGGCGCGATCAAGCTCTTCGAAGACCTCGGCTTCATCTCGGTCGCGACGCTGCCCCAGCACGCGCTGGACCTGACGTCGCAGCCGCACGACATCGTCGTGCTCTCGAAAACGCTCATTCCGGTGGAGCAGCTCTCGCCCGACGCCCACAAGCCGCTCGAAGACGTGGACGTCGGGGGTGGAGGTTAGTTCAGCCGGGCTCGCAGTTCGATCATCTCGACGGCCGCGGCCGCGCTCCGGCCCAAGATCTCGAGAAGCCGGGCGTCTGCCCCGGGAAGCGCGGGCTTGTCCGCCATGCGTTTCAGGAACGGAAGATCCTCAGACGTTCCGGAGCGGAGGTAAATCGCCGCGAACAACTCGACGTAGTACCGGGCCTGGACCCGGCCCGCAGCCGAGACGACTCCGGTCTCCGGCGGGTTCCAGGCTTGCAGGAATTGCCTGGCCCCCGCCTGCAGATCCGCCTTCCTTTCGATCGCTCCCGTCTTGTTGAGAAGGCTCCAGGCCGCGATCCGGCACGAAGGGTCCGACGCGGACGCGGCTTCCTTGATCAGGAGTTCCTCGCCCGCCGGCCCCATCCGGGCGAAACCCCATTCGAGCACGGCCGTCCGCACTTCCGGTTTCTGAGTCCCCGCGTACAGATTCTCGAGCTG
>DASTON010000038.1:0-2661 GCA_035762525.1 Planctomycetota bacterium
ATGATCGTGTCCCCGTTGCGTAGCGCGGCGGCGGCGGAGCGGTTGCGGTCCTTCACCCAGTCCGGCGGCAACCCCTTGACGCGGAGCGCCATCTCGTTGGGCCGGGCCGGCTGCGGTTCCAGCACGCCCGTGCCGGCCAGCCGGTGACGCAGGCTCCAGGCGATGCTGCGCCACGTGTAATCGCCCCGTCGCCTCCACCCGTCGGTCAGTTTCATTCTCAGCGCCAGGCGCTCGCCTCCGCGATCCACCTCGGCGCGGAGCGTGTCGCCGTCCTCCGCATGATGGAGGACCCACTGGACGTCGGCCGCGGAGATGATGGGCTGGCCGCCGAGGACGAGAATCCGATCCCCCGCCTTGAAACCCGCCCCGGCCGCCAGGGACGTGGAACCGACCACTCGCGCCATCTCGGACGGATCCAGCTCGAGGCCCGCATCCTCGGGCGACGGGAAGGTCCACAGAAGTCGGTCCGGCTGGGGCAGACCCCCCTCGCGGAGGGACCACAACTCGCCCTCGTGGACCTGGTGGCAGTGGACGCAGCCCGCCCGCTCGCCGGTGGCCGGCTTGATGTTCGGCCTTCCCTTCAGCGCGGGAATCGCATCGACCGTCGGCCATCGTGCCGGGCGCGCTTTCTTGCCTTCGAGTTCCTTGGCGTTCCCCGGATAGGCGGCGTGCAGGGCTAGGGCGCCCTCGGCGGCCTTCCTGAAACCGGCGGGCGTCGTGTCCTTCTCGGCGTGATCGTGGTTCTTCCGCGTTCCGAACCGTCCGTAGACCGTCCCGTCCGCGTTGAGGAAAAGCGCCGCGAAGGTGAGGTCCCAGTCGAATTGGAAGCGGGCGAGGTCAATCCCCCACATCTGGATGATGCGGACGCAGACGAAGCGGTCGAGCAGTTTCGCGGTCTCGGGATCCTCGCGACGGGCCAACTGCCCGTCGATGCCCTTGCAGGGCCCTCAAGGCACGCATCGAAAGACGGCGAGGACGGGCTTGCCGGTCTTCGCGCCTTCGGCGAGCGCCGCGGGGAGGTCGTCGTAGATCCAGGAGGCGTGGACGTCGTCCTTGAGCTTCTTGCGGAGGTCTTGTTTCGAGAGCTCCTGCGAGGCGGCCAAACCCGCCAGGAAAAGCGCTCCCAGGATCAAGCGGGGTCGCATGCGGGTATCACGACGCCGCGGGCGCGCAGTCCTCGAGAATCTCGAACCCGGCGTCGCGGATCATCTGGTGGTCGGCGTTGGGCGCGTTCCCGGGAGTCGTAAGGTAGCCGCCGGTAAAGATGGAGTTGCAGGGCCAAAGCGCCAGCGGCTGCAACGCGCGCAAGTTGGTCTCGCGTCCGCCGGCAATCCGGATGTCGCGGGATGGATTGACGAATCGGAAAAGGCTCAAGACCAGGAGAGACTTCCGGGGGTCCGGAGGCGTCCGTTGCGAGAAGGGAGTTCCCGGCCGCGGATCCAGGAAGTTCACGGGGATCGACGTCGCGCCCGAGCGTCGCGCCGCGAACGCCATCTCGACGATCTCCTCGTCGGATTCGCCCATGCCGATGATGCCGCCGCTGCACGCTTCCATGCCGGCCTTCTGGACCAGCTGCACCGTGTCCCACCGGTCCTTCCACGTGTGCGTCGTGCAGACTTCGGGAAACCGCTTCTCCGTCGTCTCGAGATTGTGGTTGAACCGATCGACGCCCGCTTCCTTGAGCCGCACCGCCTGCTCCTCGCGCAGGTTGCCGAGCGACGTGCAGACGCGGATGCCGACCTCGCGCTTGATCTCGCGCACTGCGTCGCAGATCGTGTCGAGCTCCTTCTCGCTCGGGCCGCGGGTCGACGTCACGATGCAGAACTTCCACGCCTTGTGATCGCGCGCCTTCCGCGCCGCGTCGACCATCTCGTCCTTGGATAGCAGCCTGTACCGCTCGATGTCCCCGGTCGCGACGGAGGACTGCGAGCAGAACCCGCAGTCCTCGGGACAGAGCCCGCTCTTCGCGTTGAGGAGGACGTGGATCTTCACGGACTTGCCGTGGAAGTGGCTGCGGACGCGGAACGCGGCGTCGAGAACGGAGAGGAACTCCCCTTCCCCCGCGCGGATCGCGGCCAGGGATTCAACGGGCGACGGAGGTTCGTCGCGGATCGAGCGGTCGGCCACGGCGGCCCAGTCGGTCATGCGAAGTGCGCCTCGACGATGCCGGCGAGCGTGTCGGAGATCGAATCCCACTCCGTCGCGGGATCCTTGGTCACCGTCACGAAATTCGAAATCATGAACACGCTCTTCACGCCCGGGACTTCAAAGAGCTTCTTTGCGAGCGGATCAACTTGCGCCGCGGCCGGGGTCGCGAACGTCGCGGGCTTCGCGGAAACCGGAACGGAGACGGTGAACTTCAGGCTGTTCGGGTTCGGCGTGCCGTCGACGCGCACCTGGGCGGGCATCAGCAGGGCCCTAGTATTTCGCGCTCTCAGCATGGGCTGGTTGGCCCTGCTGATCCCGAGCGAGCGTCAGCGAGTCGGGGGATATCCTCCGACTCCGCTTCGCTTCGCTCAGGATAAGCGTCCCGCAGGGCAGATGTCTGTTCATCGGGACGCTTAGCCGTAGAACGGAAGCCCTTCCTCGTGCACTTCCTTGCCCGCGAGCTTCTCGTCGAGATGCTCGAGGTACCTCTTGAAGTCGGGGCCCGAGATGTAC
>DASTON010000039.1:0-4527 GCA_035762525.1 Planctomycetota bacterium
GCCACGCTCGTCGATCCCAAGGCCGCCCGGATTGCGTCCGCCATAGGGCTCACGGGAGCGCAGCTCCTGTCCCCGGAAGACTCGATCCGGTTTGGCGCCGCGCTGGAAGCGACTGCGGACATACAGAAATCGGTGAATGCCCTGCACGAAGAGATGATCGCTCGGATGAAGGCGTTGGAAACCTCCCTGGGACCGGGTCAGAAGGACTTGGCGCGGAAAACGAGCGAGAAGATCTCGTCCGTGGTATCCGCCTTCGGCCAGCGAATAGCCGCCGCTCAGAAGGAGGCGGATGCCGTGGCGTCAGAACGGGCGAAGAAGTTGGTCGCGCACCTGACGCCGGAAGGCAAGCTGCAGGAACGCGTCCTGTCCGTGTGGTACTTCCGGGCGGTCGCGGGTCCGGACTTCGTGAGATCACTGACGGACCAGTTGGATCCGTTCGCTTCGGATCACCAGATCGCGTGGATTTGATCGGGATCTGCAATCCTCAATCCACCATCCACAATCCGCCCTACACCAGGACGGGTTCCTCAATCCGGGGCTTCACTCGGGTGATCGACCGCGCGGACCAGGGCTCGCGTTCGACGGGATTGCGTCCCGCCTTCTGAATCATCGACCTGAGCACCGACACGGGCAGCGTCAGCTTCCCGTTCACTTCGGGCGACTTGATCTCGTTCGGATCGACGGAGAGGGCGCCGAGGTCGTTGACGCCCGCGTCGAGGCTGCGCAGGAGCGTCGTCACGCCGACCTTCGCCCATGAGAGCTGGATCGTGCGGATCGTGCGGGCGTAGAAGATCCGGCTGATCGCGATCGCGGTGAGCATCCGCTCGACGCCGCGCGGCCGGTACCGCCGGTCGTGCGCGAGGTCCGACCCCGCGGGCAGGTAGGGGATCGGCTCGAACGCCACGATGCCGCCGGTCTCCCTCTGGAGATTCTTCACGATGTCGAGGTGCTCGCTGAACTGGATCTCGTCCTCGATGTGGCCGAACAGGACCGAGGCCGTGGTCGGGAGACCGAGCCGGTGGGCCGTTCGCAGGATGTCGATCCAGTCGTTCGTCCGCAGCTTGTCCGGCGCGAGCTTCTTGCGGAGCTTGTCGTTGAGAATGTCGGCGGAGTCGCCGGAGAGCGAGTCGAGCCCGGCGGACTTCAGCCGCTTGAGCACGTCGAACGGCGTCGTGCGCGAGCGGCGCGCGATGAAGTGGATCTCGCTGGGGGAGAAGCCGTGCACGTGGAGGTTCGGATACTCGCTCTTGATGCCGCGGAGAACCTCGATGAAGTAGGGCAGGGTGAGGTCGGCGTTGAGGCCGCCCTGGAGCTCGACCTGGCGGATCGGCTGCGCGTCGCGGATCTGCCGGAGGATGTCGATGACCGACAGCGAGAACGCGCCCTTCGCGCCCTTCTTCCGCCAGAACGGGCAGAAGCGGCACTCGGCGCGGCAGACGTTCGTGTAGTGGATCTTCTTGGACCGGACGTAGGTGACCGCGCCTCCGTGCAGGCGCCGGTTGAGCAGGTCGGCCGTTTCCAGCAGTTCGGGAAGGATCGAGTCCCCCTCCTGCATGAGCATGAGGGCTTCGATCGCCGAAATCTCTTCGCGATGACGAGCTGTCTCGAGGATGACTTTCGGATCCATCTCTTCCCCCCGATCGTGGTCCGGACCCCCTACCGCCCGACCCCGCGCCCCAGACACATCCGAAAAGGCCGCCCCGGTTATGGACGCACGCTTCAGAACCGATCCTTCAAGATTCTGTCGTGCAGTCGGATGAGACCGGCGAAGTCTACCCCCCCGTCCCCGACCAATTCAAGTGCGAATGGGCACGCTGGCCTTCAAGGTGATTGGGCAGACATCAAAGCGATGACCGATGACGGATTACCGATGACGAAGAGAACGGCCATTCGTCCCCGGTTCTTGGTCATCTGTAATCGGTCATCGGTCATCGCTCGTGGTGCTTACAGATCGCCGTTCGCTCCTGTATCTTGTTTGCTCCCGAATGCAAACCTTGTATCTCGTCGACGGATCCTCGTATTTCTACCGCGCCTACTTCGGCCTCCGGGGCCTCGCCACGTCCAAGGGCTTTCCCACCAACGCGGTCTTCGTCTTCGCCAGCATGCTGACGAAGATCACGAAGCAGCACGAGGCCGAGCATCTCGCCGTCGTGTTCGACGCGCCGGGCAAGACGTTCCGCGACTCGATGTACGACGCCTACAAGGCGACGCGCCAGCCCATGCCCGAGGACCTCTCGAAACAGATCCCGGTGATCAAGAAGCTGCCGGAGCTCTTTGCGATCCCGTCCCTCGAGGTCCAGGGCGTCGAGGCGGACGACGTCATCGGCACGCTCGCCCGCGAGGCGCTCGCCCGCAGGATGGACGTCGTGATCCTCACCGGCGACAAGGACTTCATGCAGCTCGTCACCAAGAACAAGGGCGACAAGACGCCCGGGGTGATTCTGTACGACGACATGAAGGATCGGTGGACCGGCGTGGACCAGGTGAAGGAGCGGTGGGGCGTGGGGCCCGAGCGCGTCATCGACATCCTGGGCCTCATGGGGGACGCGACGGACAACATCCCGGGCGTCCACGGGATCGGCGAGAAGACGGCCGCGAAACTGATCCAGGCCCACGGCTCGATCGAGAGCATCTACCGCAACCTCGCCCAGGTCGAGAAGCGATGGCAGCCGATCCTGGAGCGCGACCGCGCGGGCGCCGAACTCTCGCGCCGGCTCGCCACGATCAAGACCGACGTCCCCCTCGGCCTCAAGGTCGAGGACCTGCGCGTCGGGACCCCCGACAAGGAGAAGCTGGTCGCGCTCTTCCGCGAGATGGAATTCACGAAGCTCGTCACGCAGCTGGGGGAGGCCGCGACGGAAGAGCGGCGCACGCTCTCCTACGAGAAGTACCGGAGCGTCCTCACGAAACAGGACTTGGCGGAGGTTGTCGCCGAGCTCAAGGGCGCGCGGCGGATCTCGCTCGATCTGGAAACGACCTCGGCCGATCCCATGCGGGCGGAGATCGTCGGGATCACCGTCTGCGTTCGCGAAGGGGAGTCGCGGTACATTCCCGTGGGTCACACGTACCTCGGGGCGCCGCCGCAGCTGCCGCTGAAAACGGTTCTCGAGGCGCTGCGCCCGATCCTGTGCGACCCGGTACGGCGGATCGTCGGGCAGAACATCAAGTACGACGCGCTGGTCCTCTCGCGCCACGGCGTGGAGATCGCGCCGATCGAGTTCGACACGATGGTCGCGTCCTACCTGATCGATCCGGACAAGGGGCCGCACAATCTCGCGTCGATCTGCCGCGACCGCCTCGGCCACGACATGATCCTCTTCGAGGACGTCGTCGGGCGCGGGGCCAAGCAGACCACCTTCGACCAGGTCCCCGTCGACCTCGCGCGGGACTACAGCGGCGAGGACGCCGACGTCGTCTTCCGGCTCGTCCCGATCCTCGACGACCACCTCGGCCGGGACGGCCTGCGCGACCTCATGCGCGACATCGAGCTTCCGCTGATCGGCGTCCTGCTCGACATGGAGCGGACCGGAGTCCGGATCGATCCCGACGTGCTGCGCCGGCTCTCCCAGGAATTCGGCGCCCGGATGAAGTCCGCGATGGAGGAGGTTCACCGGCTCGCGGGCGAGCCGTTCAACCTCGACTCCCCGAAGCAGCTCCAGCGCATCCTGTTCGACAAGATCGGGCTGAAGTCGGGCCGCAAGACCAAGACGGGGCTGTCCACCGACGTCGCCGTCCTGGAGAAGCTCGCCGCGGACCATCCGCTGCCCGGGAAGCTCCTCGAGTACCGCCTGCTGTCGAAGCTCCGGGGGACGTACGTCGACGCGCTGCCCTCGATGATCCATCCGGAGACGGGGCGCGTGCACACGTCGTACAACCAGGCCGTCGCGGCGACGGGACGGCTGTCGTCGAGCGATCCCAACCTCCAGAACATCCCGATCCGCAGCGCCGAGGGACGCCTCATCCGCACCGCGTTCGTTCCTGAGGAGGGATGCGTTTTCATCTCGGCGGACTACTCCCAGATCGAGCTGCGCGTCCTGGCCCATCTCTCCGGCGATCCGCGGCTGGGCGCCGCGTTCCGCGAAGATCTCGACATCCACCGGGCCACCGCAGCCGAAGTATTTGAAGTGGATCCCGCGAACGTCACGGACGACCAGCGCCGCCGGTCGAAGGAGATCAACTTCGGCATTCTTTACGGCATGAGCGCGGGCGGTCTGGCGCAGCGCCTGCATCTCGACTTGAAGACCGCGCGGGACTTCATCGACCGGTACTTCGCCCGCTACTCGAAGGTGAGGGGATACCTCGAGGGAACGCTGGAGTCGGGGCGGCGCCAGGGGTACGTGACGACGGCGCTGGGGCGGCGGCGGTACGTCCGCGGCCTCAACAGCGCGAACGCCATGGAGCGCTCCCCGGCGGAGCGGATCGCGGTGAACGCGCCCATCCAGGGAACCGCCGCGGACATCATGAAGCTCGCGATGATCTCCGTGTGGCGCCGGCTTCGCCAGGAGCGGCGCAAGACCCGCCTCATCC
>DASTON010000040.1:0-7285 GCA_035762525.1 Planctomycetota bacterium
GACGCCGAGCTCGTCGTCCGATTCCAGCGGGGAGAAGACTCCGCCTTCGAGGACCTCGTGCGCCGTCACATGCGCGACGCCTACGGATTCTGCCTGCGGCTCGCCGGCGACGCGGCGTCCGCCGAGGAGCTGTCGCAGGACGGATTCGTGCTCGCGTTCCGCCATTTGAGGGAGTTCCGGGGCGAGTCGAGTTTCCGGACCTGGCTCTACCGGATTCTCCTGAACCTGCATCGCGACCGGGTCCGCCGCCGGTCGCGCGAGGAGGTCCGGATCGAAAAAGTGCGCCGCGACGCCGAGCTGCAACACCGCGAGGAATCGCCCGACGCCGGCGCGCGCGCCGTGGAGCTTGAAGAGGAGATCCGCCGGCGGGTCGCCGATCTCCCCGACCGCCAGCGGGAGGTGCTCGTGCTCCATGTCTACCAGGGGCTCGACTACCGGGCGATCGCGGCGGCGCTCGACTGCTCGTACGACGACGTGAAGGTGAATCTCTCGCTCGCGCGGAAGCGCCTGCGGGAGGAATTGCGGGAGCGACTCGAATGACGTGCGAAGAAGCGCGGCCGCTGCTGGGCGAATACCACGACCGGGAGCTCGCACCCGAGCGCGCGGACGCGGTGCGCACCCACCTCGCCTCGTGCGAGGGGTGCGCGGCGGAGCTCAAAGCCCTCGAGGGGCTCGACCGCACGCTGCGATCGGCTCCCGCCCGCGGGGAGGACGTGCGGTGGGACCGGTACGTGGAGCGGATCCGCGAGCGCACGGGGGCGGGTCGCCGGAATCCCTGGAAAGCCCTGGTCCCGCTCGCCGCGGCCGCGGCCCTGGCGGTCGTCTTTGCCAGCACATTCTCTGCCCCCGGACGCGCGCCGGCGCCTCTCTTGGATCGCTATGAGGCCGCCGATCCGGCGGAACGGGAGCGCCTCGAGCGAAGCGTCGCGACGCTGGGCCGGGAGAGCCTGGCGCCCCTCGCGCTCGCGATGGTCGCGGACGCCGATCCCGCCCGGCGCCGGTACGCGGCGCGGCTCCTCGCGCCGAGGCTCCACGACGAGACCGTCCGCCAGCTCATCCTCGACCGGTCCCGGGAACAGGAACGGCGCGACGACGACGAGCCGGTCCTGATCGACATCGGTTTCGAGCCGGGGGACGAGGAGCTCGTCGCGCCGGCCCTCGAAATGGCGCGCAGCCAGGCCCACTTCGCCGACGCGGTCCGCATCCTGCGCCGCCTCGACCGCGGGACGTTCAACCGGACGGCCCACTCGGTGATCGTGCGCCGCCTGCGCGAGCTCCTGTCGTCGGACCTGCCGCGCGACCGCGAGCTCGCGGTGCGCCTCGCCGGCGCGCTGGAGATCCTCATCGAGGATGTCGTAGAATTCCTGGACGTGCCGGACCTGGGCGCGCGCGTCCTCGAGTTCCTGAAGCGCCGCACGGGGAAGGATTTCGGGGCGGACAAGAACGCGTGGCGCGCGTACTTCGCCCGGAGGTCGGGAACATGATGGGCGAATCCGGAATATCGAAAATCGAATTTCGAATCTCGGGATCCTTCAGTTCGCGTTGAAGGAACCCGAATTTCGAGACTCGAAATTCGACATTCGGTAGAGGACTCCCATGATGAGAGCCGCAATCCTGGCGGGCGCTTTGGCGGTCGCGATACCGGCGCCGGCGCGGCCGCAGGACGACGAAACGAAAACTCTCAAGTCGCGGCTGCGCACGATCCGGCTCGACGTCGACTTCTCGCAGTTCACCGTGACCCAGCTCGCCGATTACCTGCGCGACGTGGCCGGCATCAATATCGTCGTCAATCCCAAGGCCGCCGAGGTCCCGGGCACGCTGACGATCAAGGCCAAGGGCGTCACGATTCAAAGCCTGCTGAGATTACTCCTGAAGCCGCTCGGCATCGGATACACGATCCAGGACGGCGTGCTCCTCATCGTGCGGGAGTCCGAGCTCCGATCGGAAACCCGGCTGGAGGTCATCGACGTGCGGGACCTCCTGATGCCGATCCGCGATTTCCCGGGCCAGGACATTTCGCTGGCCGAGGACGCCGCGGGCGTGGCGTTCAACGCCCCGGCGGACGAGACGCCGAAGGAGTTTCCGATCGTGGACCTTGTCAAAGCGCACACCGGGTCGAAATCGTGGGACGAGAATCCGCGCGCCTCGGTTCAGCTGATGAATGGGTTGCTGTTTATCCGCCAATCGGACGATGTGATCGCCCAAGTTCGCCGGCTTCTCGACACGCTGCGGAGATTCAAGTAGCCGAGTTTGCCTACTCGTTCAGGCTCAGGATCAGGGCGATGCCCAAGGCCACGCCGATGATGATCATGATCGTTCCCAGGACGTAGGCCGTCGAGCCTGGTTCTTCGTAGGGGCCCGCACATCCCGCGGTCGCCAGGACTGCCCCCATCAGGACACCGCGGAAACGACTCGAAGTCCGCTTCATGCCTTCTCCATCACGCGGATCACTTCGTCGGCGTACTGGCTCGTGCCCGCGGTTCCGCCCAGGTCGTACGTGACTTTCTTTCCCTCGCCGATCACCTGGCGCACGCCCTTCGCGACGCGTTCCGCGGCGCGCGCCTCGCCGAGGTGCTCCAGCATCAGGACGGCCGAGAGGATGACGGCCGTGGGATTGACCTTGTTCTGCCCCTTGTACTTCGGCGCCGAACCGTGGATCGCCTCGAAGATGGCGATGTCCTTGCCGTAGTTCGCCCCGGGCGCCACGCCGAGGCCGCCGATCAGGCCCGCGCACAGGTCGCTGATGATGTCCCCGTACAGGTTCGGGCAGAGGAGCACGTCGTATAGCTCGGGCTTCTGGACGAGCTGCATGCACATGTTGTCGACGATCCGGTCCTCGCACTCGATGGTCGGGAACCCCTTGCCGACCTCCCGGCTGACCTCGAGGAAGAGGCCGTCGGTGCACTTCATGATGTTCGCCTTGTGGACGATGGTGACCTTCTTGCGCCCGTGGGTGGAGGCGTACTGGAAGGCGAATCTCGCGATCCGCTCGGTCCCGGCGCGCGTGATGATCTTGATCGACTCCGCGGCGTCCTTGCCGACCATGTGCTCGACGCCCGCGTAGAGGTCCTCGGTGTTTTCGCGGACGACGACGAGGTCGACGTTCGGAATCGGCGTCTTCACGCCCTTCATGTAGAGGCACGGGCGCAGGTTGGCGAAGAGATCGAACTCCTTCCGGAGGGCCACGTTGACGCTCCGGAACCCGCTGCCCACGGGCGTCGTGATGGGGCCCTTGATCGCGATCTTCGTGCGCGCCACGGAGTCGAGCACGTACTTGGGCAGGGGAGTGCCGTGCTTGGGCATGACGTCCGCGCCCGCGTCCACGACGTCCCACTCGATCTTCACGCCCGTCGCCTCGACGATGCGGCGCATCGCCGTCGTCAGCTCGGGGCCCGTGCCGTCGCCGGGAATCAGGGTCACCGTCCGCATGTGGATGCTCCTTGAGCTACGATCATCCCTCGACTCGCCTCCGGCTCGCTCGGGATAAGCAGGGCCAAGGCGCTCATTCCAATGCGCAAGACTTCACGTGCCCTGCTTAGAACCGCCAGGGGATGCTGGATTTCCAGATCTTGAATGTCATCTCATTGAGGTTGCATTCCAACTTGAGGAACTCGAATTCCTCGCTACCGAGGCGGCCCTTTCCCCGCGGAAAACCGACGACCGTCACGATCCGGGCGCGTTGGATCGGGTCCTGCCGCATCTCGAGCGTCTCGCCTTCGAACTGGAACGAAGCGCCCTTGGAACCCTGGCGCTGGTAGGCGCGGACGTTGCCGAGTCCGAGGACGCGGTCGAAGGTCTTTGGTTTTCCGGGCGACAAGTAGACGAACAAACGGTCGGCGGTCAGCGTGGAATCTTGGGCCCGCACGGAGCACCTGTCAACCAATTTGACCACGTTCGCCTTCTGGTCGACGACCGCGTCCCCGTCGCACGTAATGACGAAGTCCGTCAGGGCGTCCTCCCGGCCCGGGATGTGCTGAAGGCCCGGCAGGCCGAGCGAGGCCTCGAGCAGCGTGGCGGACGCGTGGAGCGTCGGCTGGCGCGGAGTCGGACGGAATCCGCCCAGGCCGAGCGCGGCGTCCATCGCGGCAGCCCCGACATGGAGCGGCGGTTCGTTCTCGATGGTGAACTTCATCGCCTTGGGTCCCTTGATCACCATGAGCGATTCCGTGAATTCTTCGCCGCTGAACGTGATCAGCGGGGCGACGACGACGTTGGGGCCCTGCCGGATGCGGGCGAACGGCGCGCCGCGCAGGGCGCCTTCCCCCGTCACGAAGTCCCATTCGAAGTCCCGGCCCTCGGCTTCATAGACTTCGGCGGGCGGCGTGCCGGGGGGGCTCGTGATGCGGACTCCCTTGCGGGCGAACATGGCGATCGGGCGCCCTTCGGCGTCGGTGGCCAGGCTCAGCTCGCGGGGCTTCATCGTGATCAACCCTTCCGCCGTCCCCGGGGCGGTTCCCGCGCGCGCGGGAAGGAACGTGACGGAGATGTCACCCTTGAAATCGACGATCCGGTTCCACTGGTCGATGATGACCTCGCGCGCTTCCAGCCGCTGGGTTCCCTGGTTCACTGCGACCCGGGGCGCGCCGAGGAGCCGCACGATGCCGTCCTGGTGGCTCCACTCGAGGTGGTCGCCCGTCGCGGTGAATCCGCTCCCCTCGTCGAAGCTCACGGTCCCCTTGAGGACGACGGCCTGCGCCCGGGCCTTCGCCTTCTGTTTCTTGGGCGGGACGCCCAGGTAGATCGAGGCCGAGTCGCTGCGGGTGCGGGTGAGCGCGGCCTGGGTCCGGTGTTCGATGACGACGTTTTGCTCCGCGGTCACGTGGAGGGAGGACCAGGCTTCGGGATCGTTCGACCCCAGGTTCCGCAGGCGGAGCGGGCCATCGCACCGGAGCTCGGTGGGGTCCTTGGCCGCGGGGCGCTTGCTCTCCTTGCCGAGACTCAGCGCGTCGCCGGGGTCCCCGACGACGCGGATCCGGCCCTTGCGGGCGGCGGTGAACGTGTGGGCGCCCGCGTCGAACTCGAACTCGTTTCCGACGAACTCGAAAAGCGGCTCGGGCGCTCCGAACAGGCGCAGCCATTCCTCCTGCGGGTCCATGAAGGTGAGGGCCGACGCGAGGTCGAGTTTCTGGGGCCACTTGTAGCGAACGAGGTGGGTCGTTTTCGGGCACTTCAACGTCTGCTTCTGGACGTCGAGGACGCCCTCGGAAGTCCACATGCGGACTTCGTCGTCGATCAGGACGCGCAGGCCGCCCGAGAATCGGACCGTCGCCTTGCCGCCGCCTCCCTCTTTTCCCACGCCTTCCAGTCTGCTGGTGGCCGAGAACAGGTGGATCCGGTGCGACGGATCGCTCGAGGAGGGTTTGGTGAAGATCGTGGCGTGCATCCGCCGGGCGGTCCCCGTCCCGGCCACGTGGTCGAATCTCCCGACCCCGTTCAAGAGGGCGAGGTATTCGCCGGTCTCCGGATCCGTGATGGCGATGTCGAAGGGCTCGTCTTTCCCCGGGGGATCCTGGAGGGCCGCCGCGGCGGCGATCGCGATCAGGAGGCGCGCCAGCACGTCACAGTCCCGCGCCGAGGACGTCTTGGATGTCGAGCATGCCGACCGGGGCGCCGCGGCCGTCGACGACCGGAAGCTCGTCGATGCGCTTCTCCCGGAGGATGCGGAGGGCGTCCGCCACGAGCCGGTCCGGCCCGATGACCGTGGGGGTGCGCGTCATCACGGCGCCGACGCGCTCCTGCTGGCCCTGGGGATTGCGGCTCAGGAGGCGGCGGAGGTCTCCGTCGGTGAAGATGCCGGCGAGCTTTCCATCCGCGGTCACGACGCTGACCGCGCCGGCGCGGGCCTTCGTGATGAGGGCGATCGCTTCGCCGACCTGCGTCTCCTCGCGCGCCACGGGATTCCGGTCGCCCGTGCGCATGACGTCGGCGACCTTCTGGAGTTTCCGGCCGAGCTCGCCCGCGGGGTGAAAGAAGGCGTAGTCCGACTGGTTGAAGCCGCGCGCCTTCTGGACGCACAGGGCGAGCGCGTCGCCGAGCGCCAGCAGCGCGGTCGTCGACGCCGACGGCGCGAGGCCGAGCGGGCACGCCTCCTCGATGCGTCCCAGCTCGACGACGATGTCGCTCGCGCGGCCCAGCGAGGAGTCGGCCCGAGCCGTCAGCGAAATAACCGGGGCGCCGAGTTCGCGCACCTTTGGGACGAGCCGGAGCAGTTCCTCACTCTCTCCCGAATTCGAGAGCGCGAGAAGGACGTCTTTCTTCATGATGCGGCCGAGGTCGCCGTGCACGGCCTCGGCGGGGTGGACGAAATGGGACGGCGTGCCGGTCGAGGCGAGCGTCGCGGAGATCTTCAGGCCGACGAGGCCGGCCTTGCCCATGCCGCTGACGACGACGTGGCCCTCGCACTTGAGCATCCGCTCGGCGGCCGCCTTGAAGGAGTCGCCGACCCGATCGACGAGGGAGCGGATGGCGTCGGACTCCGTGCGGAGCACTTCGCGCGCGTAATCCAGGTCCATGGGGTCCGTCATTCTACTCTTTCACGCCGACCCACAGCCCGTCGCCGATGGGGACGATGATCCCGTGGATGCGTTTTTCCTTCGCCATGATCTCGTTGAATTTCCGCACCGCGGGGACTTCCCGGTCGGCCGGCCGCGGGTCGAGGAGCTGGCCGAAGGCGAAAGCATTATCGACCATGATGAGGCCGCCCTGCCGCACAATCCGGAGACTTTCCTTGAGGTAGCCGGGGTAGTTCCCCTTGTCCGCGTCGAGGAACGCCGCGTCGGCGGAATCGTCCTTGAAGCGGGGCAGGACGTCGAGCCCGGCGCCGCGATGCACCTCGACGCGGCCCGCCACGTCCGACTTCGCGACCCACTGTTCCGTGAAGTCGGCGAACGCGTCGTTCAATTCGATCGTGCGAACGCGGCCGCCTTCCGGGAGCGCCCGCGCCATCGCGATGGCCGAGTATCCCGCGAGCGTTCCGACCTCGATCACGTCGCGCGCCCGGGCGTTCTTGAGCAGGATTTGCATGAAGCTCGCCTGTTCCGGCGAGATCCAGATCGCGGGCATGCCGGCGGTGGCGGCAGCTTTCTTCAACGACTTCATGAAAGCGTCGTCGCCGCGGGTGCGCTGGGCGACGTACTCGAAATGGGCGGGCGTCACCGTCGTGGATCGAGCTGACATGGGGACATTAAAGCGCATCACGCATTACGCATCACGCATTACGGGCGCATCCGAATTGAGAAGGCTTTAGAATGAGGGATCGCACGCCGTGATGCGTTATGCGTCATAC
>DASTON010000041.1:0-7560 GCA_035762525.1 Planctomycetota bacterium
GTCCCGATCGATTCGGTCAGCTTCAGCTCCCCCTCGATGTTCGTGACGATCAGGTCCATGTTCCCGTCGGAGTTGATGTCGACGAACTGCACGTCCGAGACGCTGACCACGTCGACCTTCTTCTCGGGGTCGACGGTCGTCAGCTGGCTCTGGATCCGGTCCTTCGGCCCCGACCCGAACTTCCGCGCCGCGTCCTGGAAGAAGACCGTCAGGCGGCTTCCGGCCAGCGACGCCAGGTCCATCAGGCCGTCGCCGTTCAGGTCGACGGGCGAAATCCGCGGCATCTCCTCGTGAACGTTGAAATAGCCGGACGTCGACGGCAGGCCGCGCCCGAGCAGCCGCTCCCAATCGGCCGCGAAGCGCTGGGAATTGAGGGCGGGAGTCTTGGACGCGGTCAGGTCGGACTCGAGCTTCTGGACGATCCCGAACAGGCCGGGCGCCGTCTGGAAGTAGATCTTGTAGCCGTCCGGAACCGGCACGATGAGGTCGTCCAGCTTGTCGTTGTTGAGATCCATCGGCGACATCCACATCGGCAGCGTGCGGTTCGACGGAGTCGTGAAAAACGTCCGCGTATGAAGCAGCTTCCGCGGCTCCTCCGTCATCATCCCCTTCTCGAAGGCGTGATAGCTTAGGCCGTCCGGCGCGATCTCCAGGATGTCGACGCCGCCCTCCGGCACGACGTTGCCCAGGGCGAGCGCGCACGTCGTGGGCGCGGCCGACCAGATCTGGTCGGGCTTCTCGGGAAGCCCCGCTTTCGTTCCGACGTGGAGGGCCAGCCACCGCGTCGGCGGGTCCGCGTCGAAGTCGATCGAGACCACGAGCGCGTCCATGGTTCCGTCGCCCGTGTAGTCGTAAAACTGCGTGTCGATCCGGCGGCCGTACGGCGCCAGGTACCGGACTTCGAAGGGCCCGCGGGGCTTTTCCTGGGCGGGAGCGGCCGCCGCCGCGGCGAGGAGCGCCATCCCGAGGAACTTTCGAAGTCGCGTCATGGATCGATGGTTATATTACCGAAAGTCACAGATGGATTCCCAAACCCCGGACCGCGCGGCTCTCCGCCAGGCGCTCGACGCCGCCGCCCGGCAGCTCGACGCCGTCGTGCGGCAGGGTCCGGGCGAGAGCTGGACCGTTTCGGGCGGAACGCCCGCCTGCGGGAATCCGAACGGCGCCTCCTGGAAAGCGGTGGCGACCTACACCGGAGAGGCATGGGGCTTTTCCCCCCGACCCGCCGGCCCGCCCTGGAACCGCCGGCGCGCCGCGGAAATCGCCGATCACCGCACCCGCCAGCTCGAGGGGCTGGTCCGGACGCCCCGACCGCTCGAACCGCACGAAAGATCCCCCTTCGCGTCGGGGCCGGCGCTGGCCGACCGCGCGGGCGCCTTCGCGTGGATCGTGGCCGGGGGAGCGCTCGGGATGGCGCTCGCCTTGATCGCCGCGACGCTCGCGAGCCTGCCGATCATCAACCGCGAGATCCATGAGCTCTCGCAGCGGGCGGAGGTCATCACCCGCATCGGCCTCGATCCCATTCCGCGCCAGGCCGAGCTCGACGGCCTGGGGTGGATCGGACGCCTCGCGGCCGCGTTTCTCCTCGCGACCCCGATCGCCTTCTTCCTCGGCGGACTTCACGCCGCGGTGAATGCGATCGGCGAGCGCTTCGTGAGCGTCGCGCGCTTCGCCCCCTGGTGCCTGCTTTTCATCGGGGCGTCGACCCTCCTCGCCTTCTGGACCCGCATGCCCGTTCCCCTGGCGATCGCCGGCGCGCTGATCGTCCCCGGCGGCGCGTTCCTCGGAACCAGCCTGGCCTGGGGCCGCCGCCGCGACGCGATCCTGGACGGCCCCCGGACGCGGCGCTTCCGACCCGGGTGGATCGTCGCGATCGTCCTGCTGGTCGGCGTCATCGTCGCGGTCGTGCCGGCGCCGACGAGCAACGACGCCCGCATCATGGAAACTTCGCGATTCCGGGATCGCTTCCTGCTCGGATCCCCCCTCGGCCGGGCGCTCGCCCACTTTTACTACAAGTACACGCTGTACGCCGCCGAGCCCGTGCGGCCTCCCTACTCCTCCAAACGGGAACTCCGGGATCGCCAAGTCCGGACGGCGCTCCTCATCGGGAAGTTCAGCGCCGACGTCGAGGCGCTCCGGGCCCCGCCGCTGAATTTCAACCTCGAGAGGGCGAAAGACCCCGAAGCCGCGGCGCCGCTCATCGCCAAGAAACAGCACGACATCTACGTCGTTGCCAACGGCCTGACGCGGCCGTTCGCGACGCTCGCCGAGCACGGACTGCTGGACCGCGCGATCGCGCAGGGCGGGACTCCCTCCGACGCCACCGGCGGCCGGGCGCGGATCTTCCCGGCTCCCGCGACGCAGGAGGACCTCGAGAAGGCGCTGGACGAGGCCCTGCGGATCGGCGGGCTGGACTCGATGCTCCTCGAGCTGACCTGGCTGGGATGGACCGCCGTCTTTTACGCCGGCCCGATCTTCGTGCTGCTCCTCGCCGCGCTGCCGCTCGCGGTCGGGCTCGCGTGGCTGGCGCGTCGCGCCTCGCCCCAGGGCGTCCGTCGCGTCGTCATTGGCGTCTTCGCCGTGTCGGTGGCCGGCCTCATCCTCGTCGTCGCCTTGAACTGGAGCGTCATGAGCCGCGTGGCCGCGTTCAAGAACCTCCCCGCCGACGACCAGAAGACGCTTGATCTCCTGGCGGCGGGCCTGCGGGATCCGGATCCCGACGTCCGGTACGAAGCGGCTTACCAGGCGTACCTGAAGATGAAAGTCCCGACGTTTCCCAAGGGCGGGCTGACGCGCGAGCTGGCGTCGGGGACGAAGGATCCGTCCGTCCGAGTGCGGTTATGGTGCGCGTCGGCGCTGGGCCTCACGCGCGACGTCGAGACGCGCCCCTACATCCTGGCGGCCATGGACGACCCCGACATGCTCGTACGCTACCGCGCCGCGGAAGGACTGGAGAACCTCGACTCGAAGCGGGTGCCCGCGGCGAAGGAGTCGGTGCGCAAATTGCGCGAGATGATGAAGACGCGGCCTTGGTACGAGGGGATGTACGCTTTGGACGCGCTACGAAGGATCGCGCCCGGATCGTATTGAGAGCTTCCAGCCTCAAGCTCCGGAGCTCCCAGCTGGGCTTCAAGCTCCATGCTTCAAGCCAGCAGCTCCGGAGCTTCGGAGCTTGAAGCCTTTGGCTCGCGGCTTGAGGCTCGGAGCCCCGCTGGGAGCTTCGAGGCTTGGGGCTGGGAGCTTACGGCAGTTGGGCTTTAAGAGCTCTCTTGGGTCTTGCGCTCGTGTTTGGAACTTCGTAGCTGGTGAGCCAGTCCTTGTACTTGGGCTGCCGGCCGCGGATCACGTCGAAGTACAAGCTCTGGATCTTCCGCGTGACGGGCCCCATGCCGCCGCGGCCGATCGTGCGGCCGTCGACTTCGCGGATCGGCGTCACTTCCGAGGCGGTCCCGCAGAAGAAGGCCTCGTCGGCGATGTACACCTCGTCGCGCGTGAAGCGGGATTCCTCGAGCTCGAGATTCAGGTCCTCAGCGAACTTCAGGATCGTGGCGCGGGTCACGCCCGGCAGGATGACCGTGAGGGGCGTCGTCTTCAGCTTGCCGTCGCGGACGATGAAGAAATTCTCGCCGCTTCCCTCGGCGACGAAGCCGTCCGGGTCGAGGAGCAGAGCTTCCTCGAATCCGAGCGACCGGGCCTCCTTCTTCGCCAGGACGCTCGTGACGTAGGCGCCCGTGACTTTCGCGCGCGTCATCGCCGAGTTCGGCTGGTAGCGCGTGTACGAGCTCACCTTGACGCGGATTCCTTTCTTGAGCGCCTCCTCGCCGAGGTACGCGCCCCAGCGCCACACCGCGATCATGAGCCGGATGGGATTGTCGGCCGGGAAGACGCCCATGACGCCGTCGCCGATGTACGCGATCGGGCGGATGTACCCCTCGTCGAGGCCGTTCGCGACGAGCGTCTGGACGCAGGCGTCGTTCACCTGGTCGAACGAGTACGGGATCTCGAACCCGAGGATCTTGGCCGAGTCGAAGAGCCGCCGGGTGTGGTCGCGCAGGCGGAACACGGAGGAGCGACCGTCGTCGTTGCGGTAGGACCGGATGCCCTCGAACGCCGCCGCGCCGTAGTGGAACGAGTGGGTCAGGACGTGGATCTTGGCGTCGTCCCAAGGGACCTGCTTGCCGTCCATCCAGATCGAGTTAAGTTTGTCTACCATTTCTATGAAAATCCCACGTGGCCGGAATCACACGACCTAAACACGATGACCGATGACCGTTTACAGATGACGAAGAACCGTCATCCGTAGTCGGTCAACCGTCATCGGGTCTCAATCATCCCAAAGAACTCCTTCTCCGTCACTGTCTTTAAGCCGAGCTTCTTCGCCTTGTCAAGTTTGGCCCCCGCCCCGGGGCCCGCGACCACGAGCGTGGCCGTTTTTGAGACCCCGTCCGCGGTCCGGCCGCCGTTCTCGACAACCAGCCGCTTCGCGTCGTCGCGCGTCATCCGTTCCAGGCCGCCCGTGAAGACGACGACCTGCCCTTCCAAGGATCGGCTCTTGAGCTTCGGCTTGGAGATCGCGACTTCCTTCAAGAGGCGCTTCAGCTCGGCGCGGTTCTGCTTCCCCTGGAAGAAGTCGCGGATGCACGTGGCGACGATGGGACCGACGTCGGGGACCGCCTGAAGGTCTTCCTCAGTGGCATCGGTCAACTTGTCGATGTCGCCGAAGTGGTCCGCGAGGGCCGAGGCGGTCGCCTCGCCCACCTGCTGGATGCCGAGCGCGTTGAGAAATCGCGGCAGCGTCGTCGTCCGCGATTTCTCGATTGAAGCCAGCAGATTGTCAGCGAGCTTGTCGCCCATCCGGTCGAGCTCCAGCAGCTTCTCCTTCTTCAAGCTGTAAAGGTCTGCGGCAGAAGCAATTAGCTTCTTGTCGACCAAAACGTCGATCCACTCGGGGCCGAGCCCCTCGATGTCCATCGCGCGCCGCGACACGAAGTGCTCCAGGCTTCCTTTCACCTGGGCCGGGCAGGAGAGGCCCGCGGAGCAAAAGACGTCCGTATCCGTCGGCTCGACCGCGCTGCCGCAGACGGGGCACTTCTTCGGCGGATGGATCTCTTGTTCCTTCCCCGAGCGCCGCGACGGGACCGACTTGACGACATAGGGAATGACGTCGCCGGCGCGCGTTACGACGACCCAGTCGCCGATGCGGACGTCCAGCTTTCGGACCTGCGACGGATTATGCAGGGTGGCGTTCGTCACCGTGACTCCCCCGAGCGACACCGCCTTGAGCCGGGCGACGGGGGTGAGCTTGCCCGTCCGGCCGACCTGCCAGTCGACGGCCAAAACTTGGGTCGATTGCTCCTGGGCCGGGAACTTCCAGGCGATCGCCCATCGGGGGCTTCGCGACCGCGCGCCCAGCTCGTCGCGGAGCGCAAACTCGTCGACCTTCAGCACGATGCCGTCGATCTCGTAAGGCCGCCGGTCGCGGGTGTCGAGCATCCGCTTGTGGTACTTCGCGATGTCGTCCACCGTGGAGGCCGGTTCGAGATCGTCGACGACGGGCATGCCGATCCTTCTCAGGAAGTCCATCGCCTCGAGGTGGCGCGCGAAACGGCGCCCTTCGACCCGCCCGATCCCGTGGGCCATGAACCGCAGCGGGCGCGACGCGGTGATCTTCGGGTCGAGCTGCTTGAGGCTGCCGCTCGTGAGGTTGCGGGGGTTCATGTAGGGCTCTTCGCCCTTCTTCAGCTGCTCCTCGTTGATCTTCCGGAAGTCCTTGAGGGGGATGAACGCCTCGCCGCGAACTTCGAGGAGTTCGGGAGCGCCGTCGAGCCGGAGCGGGATGGACCGGATCGTGCGGACCGTGTGCGTGACGTTCTCGCCGACGCGCCCGTCGCCGCGCGTTGAGGCCGTCTTGAGCGCCCCGTCCTCGTAGACGAGTTCGAGGGAATCGCCGTCGACCTTGGGCTCGAGGGCGAAGGCCCCCTTCAGCGGATGGCCGAGATCTCCCTCCATTCGATCGATCCACGCCTGGACTTCGGCGGTCTCGTACGCTTTCTCCAGGCTGAGCATGGGGATGCGGTGCTCGACTTTCTCGAACTTCTCGAGCGCCGCGCCGCCCACCTTCTGCGTGGGCGAGTCGGGCGTGCGCAGCTCGGGGTGTTTCTCCTCGAGCGCGACCAGCTCGTCGAAGAGCCTGTCGTACTCCGCGTCGGAGATCTCGGGATTCGCATCGACGTGGTAGAGGCGGTTGTGTTTCTCGATCTCGGCGCGAAGCTTGTCGTACTTGCGGCGTGCCGCCTCAGGGACGCTCATGAGCCCGACGATTCTAACTTATGGGGCGAGTTTCACGATCTCCCCCGCCAGCTTGTCCACGGCGGCCCGTGTGGCGCGATTCAGCAGGCTCTCCGGGATTGAGTTGGGTGGACCCTCCGCAGATCCGCGGTGGCCTTTCGAGAAGACAATCCGGCCGTCCTCGACCCGAATGACTCGCAGATTGAGCTCGACCTCTCCGATGTGTCGTAATTCTCCCTGCCCAGGCTCGCCCCGATAGACGACTTCGGTGATCGCGCCGTACACGACCCAATCCGCGCCCGACAACTTCCCCAGTCCGGAGGAATCCGGCCGCTGCTCCTCGATGATCCGGTCCAGCCTCATTCTCTCCACCACGATGAGCCGGCTGCACGAGACCAGCCGGTCCTGCAAGTGGTCCACGGCCAAGTCCGCCAGGGGCGGGCCATTACGATTCACTTTCGATCCGATCTCCGCGATCGCCACGCGAACGGGGTCGACCTTGGGAGCGGAAGCGCACGACGCGGCGAGCGCCGCCAAGATGAACGGATTCCTTTTGATCACTCTTCCATTACGACGGCGGCGGGAAACTGAACTTTCGGATTACGAATACAACTCGCGCCTCAACACATCGACGCGATCTTCGCGGAATCCGCCTTCGCGCGCGGCGGTTTCGAAGAGCGAGCGGCGGACGAAGATGAGCCCGGGCTCGTCGAGCTCCAGGTGCCGCGCCATCGCCAGGAGCAGCTGCCGTTCGCCCGCCGGCAGGCGGTTGACCTTGGCGAGCTCCCGGAAGCGCCGGCCCGAGGAGCGGCGACGGCGCGCCGACTTGGAGAACCGGCCGCGCAGGTAGAGGAGGACGAGCAGGACGATGAAGAGCGCGACGCCGCCCTCGATGGCCTGCGCCACCTGCTCGCTGCCGACGTTCTCGACCAGCCGCTGGTGCAGCTGGCGGATCGTCTCGCCCGCCTGCGTCACAGTTCGTCTCCCCTCACGAGATCATCATTTCGCAAGCTTCCAGCTACCCGCCTCCCGCTGCCCGCCGAATGCCGGAAGCCGGGAGCCGGAAGCAGGAAGCCGCGTCCTCCAGAACCCGCTTGCATCAATCTGCACGTCACGCCCATTGTCCGACCGCCTCCCGGATGACCTGTTGAACGACGGGGCGGCTCTCGACCGCGAGGCGCGAGCTCAGCGTCTCGCGCGCGCCCTCCATCTTCGTGAGCGCGAGCGCGTTGATCGCCGCGATCGCCATCCGCTCGTCCCGCATCGCGATCA
>DASTON010000042.1:0-12715 GCA_035762525.1 Planctomycetota bacterium
GTGCGAGCAGAGCATCTGCTGGGCGATCTGCGACGCGGCCATTTCCAGGCTGAAGAACAGCACGGGCTTCTTGAGCTCGACCGACACGTGCTCCCCGATCTTCATCGCGAGGCTGGTTTTCCCCATCGAGGGGCGGCCCGCGATGATGTAGAGGTGCGAGCCCTGGAGGCCCGAGAGCAGGTCGTCGAGCTCGTAGAACCCCGTCGCCAGCCCGAGGAGCCGGGCCTTGCGGTCGTGGATGTCCGCGATCTGCTGGAACGTGCGCTTCAGGATGTCCGAGAGCTTCTCGACGGGCTGGGCGCCCCGCTTCGCGGCGACCTCGAAGATGAGGGCCTGGGCGCGATCGAGGAGCTTGTCCGGATCCTCGCCCCCTTCGCGGACCTCGCGGATGACGGACTCGCACGTCCGCAGGAGCTGCCGGAGGACGGCCTTCTCGCGGATGATCCCGGCGTATTCCGCCGCGTGGGCGGCCGACGGGACTTGGACGACCAGCGACTCGCAGTACTCGATTCCGCCGATGACCTCGATCGTGCCCCGCTTCTCGAGCTCGGCCTTGAGCGTGACGAGGTCGAGCTTGCGGCGGGCGAGGTAGAGATCGACGAGGGCGTCGAAGATCAGTTGGTGGCGGGGTTCGTGGAAGGCGTGGGAATCGATGATCTCGATGACCTCGCCCGCCACTTCCGAGTCCAGCATCATCGCGCCGAGGACGGACATCTCCGCCTCGGGGCTGAACGGGATGGAGCGGCCGGGAAGGGTGCCGGAAGCCGAATCCGCGGGCATGTTCCCCCCTCCGATCGAGTGGACCGGTGACGGTAGACGGCCCGGCCGTCCACCGTCAACCCATTACTGCGCTTTCGGCTCTTCCGATTTCGCGGCGTCCGCGGCCGGCGCCTTCGTCGACAGGACCCACACCTTCAGCTTCGGCTTCACGTCGCGGTGCAGGTTGATAGTCACCTCGAACGTCCCGACCTGCTTGATCGGCTCGGCGATGTCGATCGACTTGGGCTCGACCTTGAGCTGCTGGTCCTTGAGCGCCTCGGCGATCATCGTCGGCGTGACCGACCCGTACAGGTGGCCTTCCTCGTTCGTGTTGACCTCGATCGAGACGCTGCCGACCTGGGCCAGGCGCTCGGCGACCTGGGTCGCCCCGGCGACGAGCTTGGCCTCGAGCTTGTTCTGGCGGCGCTTCTCGAGCTCGAACTCCTTGTACATCGAGGGGGTCGGCTTCGAGGCGAGCCGGCGCGGGATGAGGTAGTTGCGGGCGTACCCGTCCTTCACTTCGACGATCTCGCCGCGGCGGCCGAGCTTCTCGACGTCATTCCAAAGCAGCACTTTCATGGCTGGCATTCCCCTTGAGTATACTTCGACTCGCCCTGAAGGTAAGCGCTTCGCGCATCCTTCAGGGCTCGCCCAGTACAAGTCCCCTTGGCTTTCGGCAATCGGCTTTCGGCGGCCGGCCGCCAATCGCAAATCGTCAATCGTCAATCGTCTTCAGAGCGCGCCGGTGCCGACGTACGGCACGAGCGCGAGGAATCGCGCGCGCTTGATGGCGTTCGTCGCCGACCGCTGGTGGTAGGCGCAGTTGCCGGAGCGCTTGCGCGAGTAGAGCTTGCCCTGCCCGGTGCAGAGCTTGAAGAGCGTCATGATCTCCTTGTAGTCCACGTCGCCCACCTTGTCCCGGCAGAACCGGCACCGGTTGTCCTTCCGGAACTTCGTGTACTTCTTCTTGCGGTCGTCCATCTCCCGGGCGCCGCGGTCGCGATCCGACTTCATGGCCATGCGCTGTCTCCTGTCACAGACTTCAACTTCAGAAACCAGACATCAGAAATCGGACATCAGTCCGAACGATCAGTTCTCAGTTCTCAGTTAGAACGGAGGCTCTTGTTCCCCCGGGCCGGGTTCGGGGCCGGCTTCGGCCGGAGCCTCGGCCGCCTCGGGCGCCGCGCCGCGCGCGCCGCCGCCGCCCCCCTGGGGACCGCCCAGGAACTGCACGCGGTCCGCGGTCACGCGGACCTTGCTCCGCTTCTGGCCGTCGGGCTGCTCCCACCGGTCCTGCTGGAGCCGTCCCTCGATGAAGACGGGCCGCCCTTTCTTCAAGTACTCCCCGCACACTTCCGCCGTGCGGCCCCACGCCGCGATGTCGATGAAGTGCACCTTCTCCTGCCAGCTCCCGTCCTTCGCCTTGAACTTTTCGTTCAGGGCGATCGCGAAATCGCAGACCGCGGTACCCTGCGGCGTGTACTTCAGCTCGGGGTCGCGCGTCAGGTTCCCGATCAGGAGCACCTTGTTCAGGCTCGCCATGGGATCACCTCACCGCCTCATGGGAGGAGGCATCAGGGACGCTTCGCGCGGAGGAATGAACCCGCCGCCCAGCTCGCGCTTCGGGGGCACGGGACCCGCGATCTCGAAGTCCCTCGAGACTTCCTTGCGCATCTCGCCCTCGTGCGCGAGCAACAGGCTGCGGAGGATGACCTCCGAGAGCCCGATGTCGGCGCGGAGCTTCGCGACGTTCTTCTCCGGCGCGCCGAAGTAGGCGAGCACGTACGTTCCGCGCGCGCACTTGCGCACCGGGAACGCCAGCTTCCGCTCGCCCCACTTCGCGATCTGGAGCACGCTCGCGCCGTTCTTCTTCGCGATCCGGTCGACTTCCTCGAGGACGCGCGGCCATTCCCGGGCCGCGATCGTCGGCTCCACGAGCAGCATCGCCTCGTACGTGTGCACTCACTCCTCCTGCGGTTCGACCCGGTTGAACCGGGTCATGGCCTTCTCGACGCCGTCCGCGGCCCAGCACTTCAGGGCCTCCACGGCCGTCGTCACCGTTTTCTCGACGACTCCCATGTCCTTCGTTCCAAACCGGCCGAGCACGTAATCGGGGTCCGCCGCCGCCCCCGGGCCCCCGACGCCCAGCCGCATCCGCGCGTACTCGTTCGATCCCAGCGCGGCCTCGACCGACTTCAGCCCGTTGTGGCCGCCGCTCGACCCCTTCGCGCGGATCCGGATCGCGCCGACCGGCAGCGCGATGTCGTCGCACACCACGATGAAGTCGTCCGGCCCGAGCCCGGCGTCGCGCGACTTCAGCTCCGGCACGACGCGCCCCGTCTGGTTGACGTAGGTCCACGTCTTCACGGCCATCGCCGGGGCCCGGCCGAGCCGCCCCTTCGCCGACCAGAACTCGAACCCGTCTTTCCTGAACTTCGCCTCCCACGCTTCCGCGAGGGCGTCCGCCACCATCCATCCGATGTTGTGGCGCGTCTTCGCGTACTTTTCTTCCGGGTTCCCGATGGCCAGGACGGTCTTCATCTAGACCGTTACTTTTTCTCTTCCTTCTTTGGAGCGGCCTCCTTCTTGGGGGCGGCTTCCTTCTTCTCGCCCTTCTCGCCCTCGGCGGCCTCGTCCTCGGCCTTCTCCTTCTTGATCACTTCGGGCTCCGTGGGTCCGGGCGTCGCCGCGGCCGCGGGCACGATCTCCTCGAGCTTGTGCTCCGTCACGGCCGCCACGACCACGTCGGGGTCGTTCAGGATCTTCACGCCCTCGGGCGCCTTCAGGTCCTTCACGGCCATGTGGTCGTCCTTCTTCAGGTGCGTCACGTCGGCCTCGATCTCCTTCGGGATCGCGGTCGGCAGGCACGAGATCTTCAGGACCTTCACGTACTGGTCGAGGACCGCGCCCTCCTCGAGCACGCCGACGGGCTTGCCCTTGAGGACGAGGGCGACCTCGAGCGTGAGGAGCTCGTCCATCGCGACCTTGGCGAAGTCCACGTGGTAGATCTTCTCGCCGAGGTGGTCGTACTGGACCTCCTTGATGAAGACCCGGTCCTTCCCCGAGGGATGGGCCAGGTCGACGATGCGGGCGCCCTTCTTCAGCGCCAGCTCGAGCTCACGCGTCGGGATGAGCAGGTTGATCGGCGACTCCTTCTTGCGCAGCATCACGGCGGGCACCATCCCCTTGTTGCGGAGGCGGCGCGCGACGCGCGTGCCGAGTTCCGCCCGGGACTCGGCCTTCAAGCTCACGGTTTCGGCCATGGCAGTCTCCCTATTCGAACAGCGAACTCACGGATTCGGATTGATGGATCCGCCGGATCGCCTCGCCCAGGAGCTCGGCGATCGAGAGGACCTTCAGGTGGCCTGGATCCTTCCCGTCCATGGGAATCGTGTCGGTGACGACGGTTTCGCGGACCTGCGCCTTGCGGATCTTCTCGGCCGCGGTGCCGGAGAAGACCGGGTGCGTGGCGCAGAGATAGATGTCGTTCGCCCCGTGGGCGCGGACGGTCCGGGCCGCCTCGGAGATCGACGTGCCGGTCGAGATCATGTCGTCGACGAGGATGACGGTGCGGTTCTTGACGTCGCCGATGACGTGCATGATCTCCGCCTCGGTCGGCCCGCTGCGGCGCTTGTCGCAGATCGCCAGGCCGGCGTTGAGCCGCTTGGCGTAGGCGCGCGCCATCTTGATGCCGCCGACGTCGGGGCTCACGACGACCGGGTCGGGCACCTGCAGCGACCGGAAGTGCTTGATGAGCACCGGCGCCGCGTACAGGTGGTCCATCGGGATGTCGAAGAAGCCCTGGATCTGGTGGGCGTGCAGGTCGACGGCGAGCGCGCGGGTGGCGCCCGCGGCCGTGATCAGGTTCGCGACGAGCTTCGCCGTGATCGGGACGCGCCCCTCGGCCTTGCGGTCCTGCCGCGCGTAGCCGAAGTACGGCACGACCGCCGTGATCCGCTCCGCGCTCGCGCGACGCAGGCAGTCGATGAGGATCAGGAGCTCCATCAGGTTTTCGTTCACCGGCGGGCAGGTCGGCTGCAGGACGTAGACGTCCCCGCCGCGGACGTCCTGGAGGATCTTGCAGTCGATCTCGCCGTCGGGGAACCGGCTGACTTCCGAGGAGCCGAGCTTGATGTCGAGGTACTGGCACATCCGCTGCGCGAGCGGCCGGTTCGCGTTGCCGGAGAAGACGAGAAGCGAGTTCTTCATCCCGCGCCCTTCCTCTTGGCCTTCAGGCTGCGCGCGGGCACGCCCGCGACGACATCGCCGGCCGCGACGTCGCGCAGCACGATCGCGCCCGCGCCGGTCGTGGCGTTCTTGCCGACCTTCACCGGCGCGACGAGCACCGTGTTCGACCCGATGTGGACGCCGTCGCCGATGACCGTCGCGAGCTTGTTCTTGCCGTCGTAGTTCGCCGTGATCGTCCCCGCGCCGATGTTGACCCCGCGGCCGAGCGTCGCGTCGCCGAGATAGGTGAGGTGCTTCGCCTTCGAGTTCGCGCCGATGCGCGACTTCTTCACCTCGACGAAGGTCCCGACCTCGGCGCCGTCGTCGAGCACCGCGCCGGGGCGGAGGTGCGAGAAGGGGCCCACTTCGCAGCCCTTCCCGATCGCGACGTCGTGCTCGATGACCGTATAGGGCAGCACGACCGTGTCCGCTCCGATCGTCACGTCCTCCTCGATGAAGGTGGTGGACGGATCGACGATCGTGACGCCCGCGTCCATGTGGGCCTCGAGGATGCGCCAGCGCAGGAAGTTGGTCGCGGCGACGAGATCGCGCCGCGAGTTGATGCCGTAGACCTCCGCGGGATCGGACGCGCGGTGGGTCGCCACGACGCGCTGGTGGTTCATCAGGATCGGCAGGACGTCGGTCAGGTAGACCTCGCCCTTCTTCGGATTGGCCTTCACTTCCTTGAGCGCGCGGAAGAGATCCTTCGCGTCGAAGACGTACGCGCCGGAGTTGACCTCCTGGATCTCTTTCTGCTTCTCGGTCGCGTCGTTGTGCTCGACGATGCCGAGGAATCTGCCCGCCTCGTCGCGCGAGATCCGCCCGTAGCCGGTGGGATCGTCGATGCAGCACGTCAGCACCGTGGCGGCCGCGCTCGCGGACTTGTGCGCGTCGACCATCGCCTTGAGCGTCCCGGGGGTGATCAGCGGCGCGTCGCCCGCGAGGACGAAGACCTGGCCGTTGAAGCCCTTGAGCGACTTCTCGGCGGAGAGGACGGCGTGGCCGGTGCCCTTCTGTTCGGCCTGGCGCGCGAACGCGACGCCTTCGCCCGCCGCCTTCCTGACGTCCGCTTCCTGGTGGCCGACGACGACCACGATGTCCTTCACCCCCGCCTTGCGGAGGGAGCGCAGGACATGGTGGATGAGGGGGCGCCCCAGCAGTTCGTGGAGCACCTTGGCTCTCTCGGACTTCATCCTCACGCCGCGGCCCGCGGCGAGGACGACGGCGCGAACGGTGTCGAGCGACACAATGTCCCCTGAGTTTTCGAGGTGCGAATGCACAGGGGGGCATCCCGCGGCGGCACCCCGCGCGAACCCGCTACCACACGGATCCGCGCCCGCCCTGCAGGTAAGCTACGCATCCTGCAGGGCCCGCCCGACGGGACCTGCAAGGCCCGCTCCCGTTTCGACCGGAGGCGGCCAGAATGGTATTGAAGGGAGTCCACCCGGTCAAGGGGAAATGAGACGGACGGAGACTCTACGGACTCAATTCAATGCTCCCAGCTTCGAGCCGGAGCCAGATCGACATCAATCGAGCTTTCGTATGTTGTCCGGATCGTGCCAGTCCGTGCCGCATTCGAAACACTGCTTCGCCAGCTTGGTGCGGAGAGGCTCGCCACAATAGACACACGGCGGGCCCGGCCATTGGACCGGTGGAAGCATCGGACCGTCCGGATGCTCGACCCAGAGCTTGGCCCAGTTGAGGCTGCACCCCGTGGCCTCCACGATCTCCCGGATCGCGTCGTAGATGCGCTTTGCTTTGAACAGTCTGCGGGCACGCGAGGCCGTCTCCGGCTCCAGGTCCAGGAATCGAGGCAGGCGCAGGTTGCAGTGCGGACATAAGCGCCCCATCGACGGCCACTCGTGCTTATCGTCCTTCAACTCCGAATTGAAGTACCCACCCAAGTCCGTGTTCCGCTTGATCCCGCCCCAGCCGCAGATTAGACAGAGATCGAGTACCAAGTACCCGTCCTCGTCTTCCTTGAACCGGTCGCGTCGCCGGTCCTCTTCGAATGGACTCGTCTGGAAGTGCGCGACCGACTTGCACTGGGGGCACTTGGCGAACGCCATGCCACTATTGTAGGGCTGATCAGAGCTTGCGCACGTTGTCCGGATCGTGCCAGTCCGTGCCGCATTCGAGGCATTGCCGGGCGAGCAGGGTCCGCAAAGGTCGACCGCAGTAGGAGCACGGCGGACCCGCCCACGAGGGTTTCGGGCGGCGCGGCCCGAAGGGATGCGCCAGCCAGATCCTGGCCCACGCACGCGGGCATCCGGTCGCGGCCATGAGCGATGAGATCGCCGCCTCCTCCCCTTCCGATCGCTCCTGGCGGCGGATGGACCAACCTTCTTCCGGGTCCAGGTCCAGGAACTTGGGAATGCGAGCGCCGCAGTGGAGACACGGCCGGCCCATCGAGGGAAGTTCGTCGACCACTTCACGGAGTTCACGATTGTAGTAGCCGCCGCGAATCGAAGTTCGCGCGACTCCGCCCAAGCCGCAGGCGGTGCACGTGGTCAGCGGGAAGCAATGTTCCGATTCCTCATCGTCGGCGTCGCCGAGCGACGCGGCGAACTTCGACACTTCCTTCACCTTGCGCGCGTCGACCGCGCCACAGCGGGGACATTTCCCCAGCCTGATGTCGTCGTCGTCATCCATGTCGGTCATGGCTCATGAACCGCCGGATCGCCGGATCCGGCCCGCCTCTGCTCGAGACGGATCGCGGCGGCCGGCGGCAGATCTGCAGTTTCCGTGACGCCGCCCGGCGGAGGCCTCACGGGCGCTCGTTCACGTCACCGTGATGCGTGATGCTTGATGCGGCTCCTCTACGAGACTTCGGCGCCTGCGTCGGCCGGCTCCCTGGCCTCGCCGGCGGCGTCGTCGCCCGAGCCCTCCGGCCCGGCGCCCGACTCCCGCGGCCCGAGGAACTGCACGCGGTCCGCCATCACCTCGACGCGGGACTTCGCGGCGCCGTCCTTGCCGATCCAGCGCGACTGGCGGAGGCTGCCGACGACCATCACCGGGCGCCCCTTCTTGAGGAACTGCGCGCAGAGCTCCGCGAGGCGCCGCCAGACGCTCACCTCGACGAAGCTGACCGTCTTGCGCGCCTCCCCGCCCTCCTTCTTCACCTGCCGGTTCACCGCGAGCGACATCCGCAGGTACGGAATGCCGCCGGGATTCGTGTACTTGAGCTCCGGATCGCGCGTGAGCCGGCCCACCACGATCGCCAGGCTGTAGTCGTTCATCGATTTCGCCCTCCACGTCCCGTGCGAAGACCCTTCATCCGCGTTTTACATCGCACGAGGCGTGCCACCGCACCGCCGCGGAACGCGATGACGTCCCGGCGTTTGCGCGCGGCCGCGAAATCGGCAGGAATCGCGTCGCCCGGAGCGACGCGCGCGTTTCCCGGAGCGACGCGGCGCCAAAACTCGCGCTCCGGAAATTTCTCGACGCGCGTCAGTTTCTGCTTGCTCGCTCGCGGGGCCGGACTATAATTCCAATCGAGTCGGCGCTGAGAAAAGGGGCGGAGGAATGGGCAACCTCGCGAGACCCAAGCACGGGTCCCGCACCCTCGCCCGACGCCCGACTCGAAAACAACCCTGGCCCCGCGCCTAACCGCCGCGGGCCGACCGGCACCCCTGGCCCTGGAGAGAGGGACCAAGGCGTGCGGTGGGTCGGCTGCGGAGGAAAAAAAATTCATGAACCTCCCCTGGCGCGGGGGTCTGCTTTTCGCCCTGCTTTTCGCGCAGGATCCGACACCGCCGCGGCCCGATCTCGTGGCCAAGTACTCCGCGATCCTCGACAAGGGACCCGATGAACGCCGCGACCTGGCCGCGCGCGCGCTCCTGTCGCTGGGCCGGCCGGGATATGAAGCGCTCAAGCGCGCGATCGCCGCGAAACCGGAGATCGCGAAGGCCGTCGTCGCCCCGGGCGACCAGCCGCCGACTCACGCGCTGGTCCGAATTCCACCTTTCGGCACCGACGAAGAGAAGGCCCGCTTGGCCGTGAACGGACCGTCGACGATTTCCCACTCGGATGAGCCGATCCCCGGATTCGGCACACTTGCCGAGCCTTTCCTTTGGGAGACTCTCGATTGCCCCGATGCCCACCTCTCGGCCCGGGCCGCCCGCCAGCTGCGCAAGCTCTACACGACGCCCGACGGAACTCCCGCCGGGAGACCCTCATCCGCGCTCCGGGCCGAGCTCAATCGCAAACGCGACTTCGAACTCACCGATCGATCGCTGATCGACTTTCTGAAGGGCGAGCCGATCAGCTGGATCTTCATGAGTCCTCGCGACGAGCGGATCACGACGAAACTGAACGGGGTGACGCTGCTCGACGTGCTCCGCACGGCCCTTCCCAAGTTCGCAGCCGTTCCCATCGGCGACCTCTTGATCCTGATCCCTCCCGATCGAATCTCCTTCGCCGAGGCCGGGAATACCGTCTGGGCCCCGGCGGATCTTGCGCCGCGCATCGAGGGCGCTCTCGTCGCGCTCGCGAAGGGAGAAGACGGCCCGATCAACGGAGTCACGGGAGTGGGCGCCTATCACGCGCTGCAACGCGCGGCGCGGTCCGGCGGAGACAGATTCACCCAGAAAGCGGGGGAGATGCGGCTCCAGCTCAACCAGCGTGTCTTCTTCTTCGGGCCGGCGCACTATGAAGGTCCGCCCCTCACCCTTTCGCCCGCGACGACCGCGCCGGCGACCGTCGCGGCGTTGGAGAAGTCGGCGGGCATCAAGATCGAGATTGCGGACCCCGCCCGCTTGGAGGGCTCGACGGTCGCCTTCAACTTTCGAGGGGTCCCCGCGAAGCTCGCCGCCCGCGCGCTTGCGTTCCGGCTCAACCACATCTACTGATCAGTCGAACCGCTTCGTCGTGTCGCGCCACTTCAGGGCGCGGCCCTTCGTCTCCCACCACGTCCGCAGCGCCGCCGCGTCCTTGACCGGCGCCCCTACGGCCGCCAGCGTCTTCTCCGCCTCCGCCTTCCACACCGCGGGAGGATCGGAGGCAAGGACATCGATCAGGATGCGGAAGCCCTCGACTCCCCGCAGCGCGAGGATCGCCCGGGCGATGTCGACCTTCAGGGAAGCGTCCCGGGCTCGAGCGGCCGCTTCCACCAGCGAGGGGATCGCGGGGGCGTGGCCGAGCTTTGCGAGCCCGTGCGCCAGGTGCTCCGTCACGAGGTCGGACGGACCGGTCTTCAGCAGCTTCAGGAACTCGTCCGGAGCATGCGCGTCGCCGGAATCGGCGAGGTGGTCGATGGCGTCGATGACCCGCGGCTCCTCGCCGCCGTGGAGCGCCTCGACGTACCGCGCGAACTCATCCTCGTGATGTCCGTGCTCCACCTCCGCCTTCCGGAGATGCACGGTCCCCCACGCCAACAGGACGAGCCCCGCCAGCGACGCTCCCACGCGGGCGGCCGCGCGAGCCGGCCGCGGCGACACGCGGATCGCGTGCGCGATCCCGGCCAGCGCCAGCACGACGGCGAACGCCCCCACCACCGCGGGCCCCGTCGGAAAACTGCCGTAGTACGAGACCCACATCCCCGCGACCGTCACCACGACGCCGACGATCCAGGCGAGCATCAGCCGCGATCTCGCGCCCTCGGCGAAGAGGACCGCCACGCACGCGGGCACCACGAGGTACGTGAAGACGAGGAGCACGCCCGCCACCGCCACCGAGCTCGTGATCACGACGCCGAACGACGCGTAGAACAGGAAGTCCCACAGCCGGACCCGCACGCCCTCCGCCATCGCGCGCTCGGGCTCGAACGAGATCAGGAAGAACTTCCTTCGGAAGATCCAGTGGAAGAGCCCGACGGCCGCATAGATGAGCGCCGTCGACAGGACGGCGGGCCCCTGGACGAAGAGGATGTTCCCCTCGAACATGCGCCGGAGGTGCTCGCCCCCGTGCGGCAGCTTCGCGAGCACGAGGATCGCGATCGCCGTCGCGCTCGCGTAGACGATCCCGATGAACGCCTCCTGCGGGACTTTCTCGTGCCGCATCCGCGTGAACGCGAAGACGGCCGCACCGGCCAGGGCGAACGCGACGGAGAACGCGAACGACGCGCCCTGGTCCTCGGGGCGCGACGGGTCGTAGCCGAGCGCGAACGCATACGTCGCGCCCAGCGCCGCCACCTGCGCCATCGCGAGGTCGACGAAGATGACCTTTCGCGCCAGGACGTGGATCCCGAGATACCCGTGGATCCCCACGAGCACCACGCAGATCGCGAACGGCCAGGCCAGCCACTCGAGCGCTTCCACTACTTCCTCTCCGCTTGCTTGAGCCCGTCCACGAGCTTCGCCACGAGGTGATCGATGAACGCGATGTAGCCCTCGGTGCCGGGCTCGCCGCCCGGCTGGGCGGGAATCGACACGACCACGGCCCCGGTCTCTTCCGCCATCCGCCGGGGCGCCGTGAAGCTCTGGAAGTTCTCGACGACGATCAGCCGGGCCTTCTGCTCCTTCATCGTCGCGGCGAGATCGACCAGGTGCTTCGGGCCGGGTTCGATGCCCGGCTTCTCCTCGATGGACCCGACGATCCTGAAGCCGTACAGCTTGGCGAAGTAGATCCACGTCCGGTGGAATTCGATCACCGCGACGCCCCGAAGCGGCGCCGCTTTCTGGAGCCATCCGCCGAGGCGGGTCGACAGCTTCGCGCCGTCCACTTCGGTCGACTCCAGGAACGTCCACAGGGTGCCGTCCTGGACGAGGCGCTCGAGCTTCTTCGAACCCACGAGCTTGACCAGGTCGGCGCCGAAGAGCGACTCGTCGATCCGCTCGCGGAACTTCTGAAGCCGGGCCTCGATCGCCTCCGACCGCCCGGGCGAGACCTTCTTGAACGCGGCCGCGATGTTCTCCGCCATCCGGACGGCGCGGAGCGGATCGATCCAGATGTGGGGATTCCCCTCGGGATGGACGTCGCCTTCGGCGCGCGACGGCGACGAGGGGATCTCCTCACGGGAGATCCCCTTCGACGCGACGATGTGGCCTTCCGCGCCGGGGAAGAGCTTCGGATTCCCGGAGTTGTTGGAGACTTCCGGCGCCCAGATCTCGAGCTGAAGGCCCACTTCGATGAAGAGATCCGAAGCGCCGACTTTCCTCATCAGGTTCGGATTGGGCGAGACCTTGTGCACGTTCTCGTCGGCCTTCGCCAGGGCGAAGATCTCGAAGTCGTCGCCCCCGATCTCCGCCGCGATCGATCTCACCGCCGGAATCGTGCAGGCGACGCGCTTCTTGGTGGTCTCCTGATGACTGCCGCCCAGGAGGACGGCGGCGAGCGCCAGGCTCAGTGTCTTCATTGATTCACCCAGAATGGATGAGGCGGATGCGCCCCGAAAATCACGTTGACTTCGAACAGGAACGTCGTGAGGTCGTCTTCCGCGTCGAGATCGCTCGACGTCCGTTCGACCGACGCGCGAATCCGGAAGAACTCGCTGAGATAGCACGACACGTACGGCGTGACGCGGCTGTGGTCGAGATCGTCGTTGTCGATGAAATCGGACCGGTCGAACCGCGCTCCGACGTACCACCGCCGGTCGAGCTGGTACTGCGCCCACGCCAGCATCCCGACGGGCTGCGCCTCGCCGCTCTTGAAGAAGTCGGTGACGCCGTCGAGGTCCGCATCCTCCTCGACGATGAACGAACGGTCGCTGCGGAAGACCTGGAATCCGACCAGGAACGAATTCCAGTCCCCCTGCTGGGCGGGCTTCCACTTGTAGAGCGCGTCGAGCGAG
>DASTON010000043.1:0-3555 GCA_035762525.1 Planctomycetota bacterium
CCATTCGTGAAACTCAGGATTGCGCGACGAGTTGCGGTGAATCTAGGTCGCGGGTTCCGGCGCCGTGAGTGGAGCAACGGGCGAGGTCTTCAGCTTCAGCGTCAGGAGGGCCGCGAGGCCGGCTCCGAAGATGGCCATCGATCCATACAGGGTGAGAAACGCCTTCAGGACAACGAGCGCCACCGGCGCCCGACCGCGCATCGTCTCGAACGTGACGAAGTCGAGGATGATGAAGAACACGGGCATCAGGAGAAGAGCGCCGCGGCCCAGGAGGCTCACGATCTTGCACGCCCGCTGGGGCCGCTTGAAGATCTTGAAGCACACGACGCCGGCGATTCCGTACGCCAGCAATCCCAGCATGGGGATCATGACCGGCCACCCCGTGCTCCAGTCTTCTCTCGAGAAGAACGCCGTGATCGGAGGATGGCCGTACCAAGGGATCGCGAAAATGAGGAGCAGGAGGATTCCGCCGATTCCCGAGATCCGGCGCGGCCACGGATGGAGCGGAAGCGTCTTGCGGACGCGATTGCCCGCGGCGATGACGAAGGCTCCGATGGCCGCCAGCGCGCACATCAGGAACAGCCCGGTCAGGGAGGGCGAGAGAGCGACGTCGCCCGAGGTGATAAAGGGGCCGGAAGTCAGGTACAAGCCGAGCGCGAGTTCCACGACGATGGTGAAGGCACCGATGAAGGTCATGAACCGCGGAAGCAGTTCATCGCGCGACATGAACAGCAGCACGAGGACCCCGAGCCCCGCGAGCGGCGGCATTGTCAGGCCGATGGGGAAGAACGTCTCGCTCTTGAAGAAGTCCCACGACCAGAGAGCGCCCCACGCCATATCGTGGAGGTGACCCTGCGGCCAAGGGATCGGAATGAGAAACCCGGCGATCACCGACCACGCGCCGATGTGGGCCCACTTCTTGGCCCAGGCCAGCGTGTCGGATTCGATGCGGCGCGCGGTGGGCGGCGCGTCGGCGCGCTTCTGCAAAGTGCCGCACTTGGGGCACTTCAACAAGAGCGTGGAGATCCGGCCCCCGCACTTCGAGCACTCGATGAGTGCCATGAATCGAGTTCTAACAATTTGCGGTGAAAAAGAAAAACGGCCCCCGGAAAACCGGGGGCCGTTGTTTGATCGACGGAAAAACTAAGCGGTCGGCGGCGCCGCAGGCGGCGGCGTGATGATGGGCGCCGACGTCGTGGGCGGAGTGGACGGCGCGGCCGGCGCGGGAGCGGGGACTTCCTTCCCCTTCTCCAGCACCTTCACCAGCGACAGCCCGATCTTCCCCTCGTTCGGCTCCAGCTTCACGACCTTCACCTCGAGCACGTCGCCCGCGCCGAGGCTCGACGGCTCCGCGTCCTTGTCCACCTTGGAAATGTGGAGCAGGCCCTCGAGGTCCTTCTCGAGCTCCACGAACGCGCCGAAGCTGACGAGCTTCGTGATCTTGCCCTTCACCGTGTTGCCGACGCGGTACTTCTCGGGGATCGTCGTCTCCCACGGGTTGGGCGTCAGCTGCTTGAGGCCGAGCGCGATCCGCTTCTTCTCCTTGTCCACGGACAGCACGACGACGTCGACCTGCTCGCCCTTCTTCACGACCTCGTTGGGATGGACGACCTTCTTCGTCCACGACATGTCGTTGATGTGGAGCAGGCCGTCGACGCCGTCCTCGAGCTCCACGAACGCGCCGTAGCTCGTCGTGTTGCGCACCTTGCCGAGCACGCGCTGGTAGGACTTGTACTTCTCCTCGACCTGGTCCCACGGATTGGCCTCGGTCTGCTTGAGGCCGAGCGACAGCTCCTGCTTGTCGATGTCGACGCCGAGCACCGCGACCTCGACCGTCTCGCCCACCTGCAGGATCTCGCTGGGGTGGTTGATCCGCTTCGTCCACGACATCTCGCTGATGTGGACGAGCCCCTCGATGCCGGGCTCCAGCTCGACGAACGCGCCGTACGGCATCAGGTTGACGACCTTGCCCTTCACGCGCTGGTTGACCGCGAACTTGGAGGCGATGCCCTCCCACGGATTCTTCTGGAGCTGCTTGTAGCCGAGCGCGATCCGCTCGCTCGCGGGATCGACCTTGAGGATCTTGACCTTCACCTTCTGGTCGAGCCGCACGACTTCCGACGGGTGGTTGACGCGGCCCCACGACAGGTCCGTGATGTGGAGCAGGCCGTCGATGCCGCCGAGGTCGATGAACGCGCCGAAGTCGGCGATGTTCTTCACCTGGCCCTCGACGACGTCGCCCTCCTTCAGCTCCTGGAGCAGGCGGGTCTTCGCCTCGGCGCGCTGCTCCTCGAGGAGCCGGCGGCGCGAAACGATGATGTTCATCCGCTTGTCGTCGATCTTGAGGATCTTGCACTCGACCGTCTTGCCGAGGAACTCGCCGATGTCCTCGACGCGGCGGACGTCGACCTGCGACGCGGGGAGAAAGACCGGGACGCCGACGTCGACGAGCAGGCCGCCCTTGATCTTGCGGATGACGCGGCCGCTGATGACGTCGCCTTCCTTGTTGTTCGTGATGATCCGCTCCCAGCCGCGGATCTTGTCCGCCTTCTGCTTGGAGAGCAGGATCACGCCCGACTCGTCCTCGATCGTCTCGAGGAAGACCTCGATCTCGCGTCCCGGCTCGACCGAGTCGCCCGGGAGGAAGTCGGTGCGGGGGACGGCCCCCTCGGACTTGTAGCCGATGTCGACGAGGACGTCGTCCCCGACGATGTTCAGGACCTTCCCCTTGATGATCGTGTCGACGGTGAAATTCTTGACCGAGTCTTCGTAGTGCTTCTTGAGGTCGTCGGGCTGGTTGTCGACGAAGACCGCCTTCGCCAGCTCCGCGGCCTGGTCGTCGGGGAGGCCGAGCTCCCGGACGAGCTTTCGATTCGACATTCTCTAGGCTCCGTTCTTTTTCATGAGGTCAAACGCCGACCGCAGGCGCACCGCGAAATCCTCGTCGGTGCCTTCGGTCGGCAACGGCTCCCCGAACCGGATCCACACGCGGCCGCCGGGGCTGGGAAGCGGGCGCCCCTTCGGCCACACCCGATACGCGCCTTCGACCAGGACCGGAACAATCGGGACGCCGGCGCGTTCCGCGATCATGCGGAGGCCCCCCTTCAGGGGGCCGATGCGGCCGTCCCTCGACCTGGTGCCCTCCGGAAACAGCAGGAGAGCCGAGCCGCTCCGGAGCCTGTCGATGGCGTTTTTCACCCCCCTTACGTCGCCGGTGTTCCGTTCGATCGGGAAGGCGTTGCAGGCGACGATGATCGGGCCCAGGAGCGGAATCTCAAAGAGCGACCGCCGCGCCATGAAACTCGTCTCGCGCGGCAGGCAGGCCGCCACGAACGGCGGGTCGAGATAACTCTGGTGGTTCGCGGCGAGGATCACCCCCCCGCGGGACGGCACCCGGTCCTGCCCCGCCGTCCGGAGCCGCCACAGGGCCGCCCCGACGACGCGGACGACGCAGAGCACCGTCCACCACCAAATTCTCATTGAACGGGGACGAGAGTGTAACGGAGTGACACAGCTAGTTCAAGAACGAAAGTCCACGGCTACCAAGCGTATTAC
>DASTON010000044.1:0-3957 GCA_035762525.1 Planctomycetota bacterium
CGCGCGCCGATTCACCGAGGCGATCCGAAAAATCAACGAAGAGCACGCCGAAAAGCCGGGAAAGACGAAGGAACCCGAGCTGACCCGGCGCGTCCCCAAGGACGTCCTCGCCATCGCCGACAAGCTGGCGACCTCCGTCAACGTCGCGGCCCTGGTCGAGGCGGGCGAGGCGGCCCTCGATCTCGACCTCATGCCCGCGTTCGAGAAGATCCGCCGGCGGCTCGAGAAGGTGTCGGCCGCGGATGCGGCCAAGCTCGGCTCCGCGCTGTCGCGCGACAAGTATCTCCTGCGCGGAATCGGCGGACTCGACGACGCGTATCTCGCGGCATTCGCGCGCGTGATGGACGCGATCCTCGGCGCCTACGACGAGCTGTACGCCTTCGAGGAGTGGAGCAAAGTCCCCGGCAAGAAGCTGAGGGTCCGGATCCACCTCGAGGAGGAGATCAAGCGCCCGCCCCACTTCGCGCCGCAGTTCCCCTTCCATTCGGAGATCGACTTCCCCGTCGTCGACCCGAAGGAGCTGAAATCCCCCACCTCCAAGGGGCAGTTCCTCTTCTACGGGCTGTGCCACGAGCTGGGGCACGTGATCGCGATGTGGGGCGACCGCGCGCGGGAGGAAGATCACCACGCGTGGGCGCATTACACGGGGGTGGCCATCGTCGAGCACCTGGCGAAAGGAAAGAACGACGCGCTGGACGGGCTCAACGACGCCAAGTGGCGCGGGCTGGACCTCGAACGCAAGAAGCTGAAGGACGTCAAGCCCTCGACGGCCGACCGCGACGGAGTGATGGCGCTCCTCATCGCGCTCCACGACCGGATCGGCCCGAAGGCGATCGGAGCGGCGATCAACGCGCTCGATCGGGAGGATAAACGGCTGAGGGTGAATCGGGTACGTTATTACGGCTTCGCGGAACTCGAGGCCGCCCTCCTCAAGACCCTGAAGGATCCGAAGGCCCGGGCGTTCGTGGCGGAGACGATTCCATGATCACGGCGATCCTCTCGGTCCTCCTCCTCCAGGCCCCGGATCCCATCGCCGCGGAAGCGAAGTTTCGGGCGCTCCTCGATCGCGTCGAAAGGGCCGGCCTGTCGGTCCCCGAACTGCCCGAGGGCGCCCGCGAGCTCGAGGGGCTGCTCACCCCGGCCCTTCCCAAAGACCTTCGCGACCGGTACACCGTCGTCCGCGCCCAGGCGGTCGTCCTCTCCACGCTGCACGCTCATTTCATCAAGAATAAGGGCGCCGCCCTGGAAGTGTGGGCGACCGGAAGGGCCGTCACGGGGAAGATCGTCGACGTCACGAAGCGGACGGTCCAGATCACCCGGCCCGAAGGCACTCAGGACTTCGGCTATTCGGAACTGGACGCCGACTGGGTCCTCGGCGCGATCCGCGAGACGTTTCCCAAGGACGGGGACGCCCCCCTGCTTCGCGGCCTGTGGCTGGCCAAGGGGGCGAAGTGGGACGCCGCGTTCCTCGCGCTCGGCGGAGTGACCACCGACCACCCGCTCGCGGCCGAGGCGCGGAAGCGCGGCCTCGACGTCGCAGTGGCGGGCTTCGACGCGATCGTGAGGGGCAGGCGGTGGACGGAGTCGATCGCCCGCCTGGAGGCGCTCGACAAGCTCGCGCCGGATGACGCGAGGCTGAAGACGGCCCGCGACAAGCTGCTCGACGCGATGGTGGAGACCGGCAAGGAACATTGCCGCAAGAAGTCCAAGGGGCCGATGCAGGAGATCATCGATCTCATCACGAAGCACTTCCCCGCCGGCGCGGACCGGATCGAGGACATCCGCGAGGCCGGACGATGGATCAAGATCACGGATCCGAAGAAGTTCGGCGTCGCCGCCGTCAAGGGGCCTCCATGGCTGCTGGAGCCCAAGGAGGGAGACTCGGCGTTCACCGGGTGGCTCAAGGAGTCCGCCGAGAAGTACGAGGGAATCGCCGCCGTGGTTCGCATTCCGAAGGGCGAAGAGACGATGGGCGGACTGCTCTGGGACGACCGCGCGCACATCGTGTCGATCAGCGGCAAGACAAGCACCGTGGGCGTCTATCGGGGTAACCGGGGAGAGATGCTCCCCAACGTGTTCAGCAAGGACATCGCGCTGGAGGGGCGCCACCACTTGAGCGCGCGCTTCCGCAACGGTTCGTTCGTCGTGCAGTACAACGGCGCGGAGATCTACCGCCACGAAGGCAAGGCGGACGGCTTCGAAGTCCTGGGGCTCAACGCCCACAAGGGCAAGGCCTGGTTCGACGAAGTGTGGCTGCTCAAGAAGGAGTGACGCGCATGAAGTGGCTCGCCGCCGTCGCATTCGCGCTTCTCATCTTCACCCTGCAGGCAAGCGAAGCGCGTCCTGCAGGGCAAGACCCGCCCAAGATCGAAAAGGGCGAGAAGGCGCCCGACTTCGCCGCGAAGAACCAGAAGGACGAGGAGATCAAGCTCTCCGAGCTTCTCAAGGCGAAGAAGAACGTGCTGCTCGCGTTCTACCCGAAGGACTTCACGGGCGGCTGAACCAAGGAACTCAAGCAGCTGCGGGACAGCGCCAAGGAGTTCGAGGAAGCCGAGACGACGGTGGTCGGGATCTCGATGGACGGCGTCGGTTCGCACAAGAAGTTCTGCGACGAGCTCGAGCTCGGGTTCGACCTGATCGCCGACCCGGACAAGAAGGTGCACCAGGCGTACGGCTTCAAGGAGATGGTGCGCGCGCTCATCCTGATCGGCAAGGACGGCAAGATCGTTTTCGTGAACAAGAAGTTCGACCTGAAAGACGAGTCGTGGAAGGCGCTGATGAAGGAAGTGGCGAACTTGAAGCCCAAGAAAGAGCCCAAATAAGAGCCCAAAAAAGAGCGGTAAGAGCGGTGAGGAAACAAGTTCGATGATGCAACGTATGCTCGCACTGCTGCTCGCTTTTCTTGCGCATCAGGAGACGCACGAGCTCAAGTGGGCGCTCAAGGAAGGACAGACTTTCACCTGCTCTTGGGTCGCCGATACGAAAGTCACATCGCCTGAGTTACCGGACCCGCTCATGGATTTCCGGTTCGAGATCAAGGGGACGCTGAAGGTCGGCAAGCCCGGGGCGGACGGCGCGCGGTGCGAGCTCGTCCTGTCGAAGTACAAGCTCAAGGGATCGATGGGCCGCGATCCGATCGACATCCACTACGAAAGCGGCGAGGTCCGCAGTCCCGATCCCGCGAGTTCGGGAGGGAAGAACATCCTGCGCGAGTGCACGAAGCCGGTCGCGATCCGGCTGAGGTCGAACGGCACGTACGCGGTCGAGGGGAAGCACATCGCGCAGGGGATCTTCGAGGGGCAGTCCGATTTCTTCGGAAGCCAGCTCCCGCCGGCGCCCGTGGCGGTCGGCGCGTCGTGGGACGGAATCCTGGAGAGCCCGCAGGCGCGCGCGGCGGGGCGGCCGCCGATGAAGGTCAAGTACAAGCTCGACAGCCGGAAGGACGATGCGGCGCGGATCGTGCTCGACGAGCGGCAGGAGATGAGGGCCGCGGGCCGGCTGCTCGATTTCCACGCGGTCACGGAATCGACGTTCAACGTGCGGGCCGGCCACTGCGTGCGCGGCAAGGCGACGATCCATGTGAACGACGTCACCAACCCGAAGCGTCCGAAGCCCGAGAAGCCGGACATCGTGATGACGTTGGATTTGGAGATCGCGGAGAAGAAGTAGAAGGCCAGCGGCAAGAGCGGTGAGAGCGGTAAGGAAAGTCGACTTGGACGGCTACGGACCGCCGCCACTGCCTGTTTCCGGACGCTCCGCGAGAACCGCCTTCATGAAGTCGCGGTTCATGCGCGCGATGTTCTCGAGCGTGATCTCCTTGGGGCACACCGCCTCGCACTCGCCGGTGTTCGTGCACGCGCCGAAGCCCTCCGCGTCCATCGCGGCCACCATCGTGCGCGCCCGCAGCGCGCGCTCCGGCTGGCCCTGCGGCAGGAGGCCGAGGTGCGCGACTTTCGC
>DASTON010000045.1:0-2018 GCA_035762525.1 Planctomycetota bacterium
GTCCTAGGCTTCGACCACCGCACGATCGACGGCGCGGTCGCGGACCAGTTCATGGCCCACCTGAAGAAGCTGCTCCAGGAATGGAACGAACCCATCAAGTAGGAAGTTCAAAGTTCAAGGTTCAAAGTTCAAAGCGAAGAAAGATGGAAGAGACCCAAGTCACGCGGAAGCCGAGCTGGCTCAAGGTCAAGTACCCCGCCGGGCCCGGCTACCAGGAGACGCTGCGCGTCGCGCGCGCGGAGCGGCTCCACACGATCTGCGAGGACGCGCTTTGCCCGAACATCGCGGAGTGCTGGGGCCGGAAAACCGCGACGTTCATGATCCTGGGCGACGTCTGCACCCGCTCGTGCGGCTTCTGCTCCGTGAAGAGCGGCCGCCCGCCGCTTCCCCCCGATCCCGACGAGCCGCGCCGAACCGGCGCCGCGATCGCGAAACTCGGCATCAAGCACGCGGTGATCACGAGCGTGAACCGCGACGAGCTTCCCGACGGCGGGGCGGCGATGTTCGCCGAAACGGTGCGCCAGATCCGGGTCCAGAGCCCCGAGACGCGCGTCGAGCTCCTCGTGCCCGACTTCCTCGGCAAGCTCCCCGCGCTCGAAGCGGTCTGGGCGTCGAAGCCCGACGTCTTCGGGCACAACGTCGAGTGCGTCCGCCGCCTCCAGCGCGTCGTGCGCTCGGCCGCGAACTACGAGCGCTCGCTCTTCGTCCTGTCCGAGACGAAGCGCCGCAACCCCGGCATGTTCGTCAAGACGGGGCTGCAAGTCGGCCACGGCGAGTCGCTCGACGAGATCTATGAAGTGATGGACGACCTCGCGCGGCTCGGGCTCGACATCATGACGATCGGCCAGTACCTCCAGCCGACGCGCGAGCACCTGCCCGTCCGCCGGTTCTACACTCCCGAGGAGTTCGCCGATCTCGGCGCCGAGGCGAAGCGGCGCGGGATCAAGTTCGTGCAGAGCGGCCCGCTCGTCCGCAGCTCCTATCGGGCGGAGGAACCATTCGAGTCGGTTGACAGCCGGATTCGCTCCTGATATCACGACGCACTCTTCGGAGGACCCAAATCACGTGATGCCATTCGTCGCCCGCGAGATGTTCCTGACCAAGGGGGTCGGCCGCCACAAGGAGAAGCTCGCGAGCTTCGAGGAAGCGCTGCGGAACGCCCGCATCGCGCGCTTCAACCTGATCCACGTCTCGAGCATCTTCCCGCCGCACTGCAAGATGATCTCGCCCAACAAGGGGCTGACGAAGCTGAAGAGCGGCCAGGTGCTCCCCGTCGTCCTCGCCCGCGCCGAGACGAACGAGAACCGCCGCCTCGTCGCGGCGAGCATCGGCGTCTCCATCCCCTCGAACAAGGACCAGTACGGATACCTCTCCGAGCACCACAGCTACGGCGAGACCGAGGAGCAGGCGGGCGAGTACTCGGAAGACCTCGCGGCCTCGATGCTCGCGACGATCCTGGGCCTGGACTACGAGACGGGCGCGACGTGGGACCAGCGCGAGGAGCAGTGGAAGATCTCGGGCAAGATCGTGAAGACGATGAACTGCACGCAATCGGCCATTGGGGCTCTAGGAGCTTGGACCACCGTCATAGCTGCGGCGGTCCTCATACCCTGACGGCAGATTTGCGATTGACGATTGACGATTGCGAACCGTGCGCCGGTTCATTTGGCGGCGAAATAACTAATCAACTCACGTTCCTTGTCCGTGTCTGTCCGTAGAGTCGCAAGAAACGCCGAACCCGCCGGCGAGCCCGTGTTATGAATCGCCTGGATCCAGCTCGTCCGCGCTAGTCCTCCGCCGTAGGGGAATGAGTCGATCAGGATCTGAGCCAGGCGGTCGCCGTACCGGCGAGCCCCAGCGTCTTTCCTCAACCGGTCGGGCGAAAACACCGACACTGCGTGGAGCTTCTGCATGATCGTCGATTCGCCCGAAAGTGTGCTTTCGAACCACGAAAGCTCGCGTTCCGCGACGGGCCAGAAACCTGCCGTTTCCCTTAACGCGTCCGCCGCCGCCGTCCG
>DASTON010000046.1:0-5076 GCA_035762525.1 Planctomycetota bacterium
GATGGGAGTGCCCTACCTCGGCGGCATCCCGCTCGACACGGCGATCCGGACGACGTCCGACTCCGGCAATCCGATCGTCGTGAGCCAGCCGCAGTCGCCGTCGGCGCGCGCGTTCGTGAAAGTCGCGGAGGCGCTGGCCGCGCAGGCGAGCATCCGCTCGTTCAAAGCCGAAGAAGCCGGATCTGGAGTCGCACAGCCTCTTGTCTGGAAGTCTTAAGTTCTAAGTTCTAAGTCCGAAGGAGGTCCCCTCCTCTCGGGCTTATGACTTGGAACTTTGAACTGAGCGCGCAGCGCACATCGCAACGACTCCCCACCTCTCGGCGTGGCAAATCGTCTTCAGCTTGCGGGCTAATTCCGCCGGCGGCGTCGCCGTCTCGAAGCCGAACCGCTTGAAGTAGTCCGGGCTCATCGTCGTGATCCACACCTTGGGCGTCGGGAATTTCGCCATCAGGCACTTCACCAGGCGTGAGCCGACGCCGCGCTTGCGGTACTTCTCAAGGACCGCGACGCTGCCCAGCTCGAAGCAGCCGCGGTAGGGCTTGATGCGGGCGAATCCCGCGGGCGCCCTTCCCTCCATCGCGATGACGAACTGCTCCGGCTCGAGTCGCTCGGGATCGAGCGTGAACCGATGGATGGTTTTCTTGATCAGGGGCAGGTCGTTTCTCGTCGCGGGGCGGATCGTCGCGTCGTCGCGCAACTCGAGCTTCTTCGCGCGCGGCAGACGCTTGATCGCGGCCTCGCGCGAGAGCGCGGCTCCGCGCGTGGCGTGCGCCTCCCAGTAGCGGAGCGTCGCGGCGCCGCGGCCCCGCGTGTACTTCGCCCCCCTGCCGGAGACGTGGCGCGCCAGCCGCGCCGCGAGACCCGTCGTCACGCCGGTGTAGAGCGTCCCGTCGCCCAGCTGGGCGACATACACGTACCAGGTCTTCCTCATTTGGCCTTGGGATACGCCCTCTCGAGCCTCTCGCGTGTGTCGACGATGACTTTGCCCCCGGAGATCGCGAAATCGGCGCCCGTCATTTGGGTCAGAAGGGAGAGCACATCCAGTCCCCCGATGAGGCTTGCGTCAAGCGACGCGATGACCGATTCCCCCGCCGCGGCTGACTTCATTTCGAACTCGATGTCCTTGCCGCCGAGGATGATCTCCAAGAGGCTGTTCAGAGGCACGTCGACCAGTCTCAGGGTCGGGTAGTTCGCGTTTTCCAGGGCTTTCAGCGTCGCGGCGTCGACGGGATCCAGCGCTTGCCCGGTCGCGAAGGCGGGCCCGAACGGCGGAGCGGGCTTGCGACCCAGCGCCTGGATCAGGGCCTCGGGACGGTTCGGAAGCTTCTCGAGGACCGGAAGGGCGTTCACGCCGAACTTCAGGATCTCGCGCGTCGCCTCCTCGCGGGCGGCGATGTCGTCCGCTTTCAGTTTCTCGATCCAGCCCTTCAGGCGCGTCTCCTCCTCCGTCGTCAGCGGGCGGGGTTTCGCGGGAGGACCCGCCGGCCACAGCCGGTCCGGCGGCCCGAGGATCACGGCGTTGTGATAGACGGCGTAGTCGAGACCGGTCTGGCGGCACAGCTGGTCCAGGACTTCGCGCGCCGGGCGGTCGGTCGCGCGGATCGTGGCGGTCATCGACTTCACGTCGGATCGGCGAAACCTCTGGACCAGGACCGGAGCGGGGATGCCGCTGCGCGCGTCGCCCAGCCTGACGGACAATTCCTCCGGGTCATCCGAGAGGGTGACGGTCGACTCGGGGATGGTGACCTTGTCCTCGAGTTCACGGTACATCTTCGAAGAGGCCGGATAGACGGTCCCCTTTTTGAGCTCAAGGACCAGGGCGTCGACCTTCTCGGGATTCTTGTCGCGCGCCTTCTGGAGCGGGCGGATGGCGAACACCCCGAGCTTCATCAATTCGCCGCGGGCGGCGGCGTCCCCCTTGAGGAACGCCGCGATCGACGCCTCGACAGGTTGCTCCTGGAGAAGCGCCAGCAGGAAAATCGCGATCACTTGCTCCCCTTCGTGATCGCCTTCTGGATGGCCTCGCGGGTTGCGACGACCACCTTGCCGTCCTTGAACATGTAATCGAGGCTGCAGATCTGGACCGCCAGGGAAAGGGCGTCGATCATGCTGACTTCTTTTACTCGGAAGACCGGAATGGGCTTGCCCTCGGGATCTTCGACTTCGAAGGCAACGCCCGCGAATTCCTTCAGGTACTCCGACATCGACTTGACCGTCGCGTTCTGGAAGTCGAGGTTGATCTTCAACTTGCGGAGGTTCTCGAGGGTCTTGTCGTCGTCCGGAGTCCGGTGCTGCCGCTCGATCGAAGGCGGACCGAACGCAGCCGCGGCTTTCCCCGCCGGCCACAGGCGCTCCGGCTTTCCGACCACGATGACGTTGTGGAAGAAGCCGTAGTCCAGGCCCGTGACGCGGCACAACTGGTCGAGCGCCTGGCGCATGGGGACGTCGTCGATGGCGAGATCCACTTTGGCGGCTTTCAAGTCGGCCGGATCGAACCGGTCGCAGATCAGGTTGGCCCCGGTGAATTCCCGGAGATAAGCGATCACGTCGGCCGGACTCTGGTTGGACATCTGGAGCTTGCACTTCACGTCGAGGCTGTCGGGCGCCTTGGTGTCCTTTGGGTACGCGGCCGCCTTCTTGATCTCGAAGACCAGGGCGTCGATCTTCTCCGGCGCCTTGTCGCGCGCCTTGTGCAGGGCAAGGATCGCGCCAACTCCGTGCTTGAGCAGCGCCTCCCGCGCCGCGGCATCGCCCTTCGCGAACGCCGCGATGCGATCTTCGAGCGTGGGCTCCTGCGCCTGGACCAGCAACACGAACATGAGCGACATCATGGACGCCTCCTTCACTTGGTCTTGCCGGCCGGCTTCTCGAGCGCCTCGCGCTTGTCGATCGCGATCTTCCCGTCGCGAATCATGAAGTCCAGATCGCGCGTTTGCGTCAACAGGCAGAGCGAATCGTACAACGTGCATCCTCTCAGCTTGAACGTGAGTTTCGCGGCGCCGGTTTCCTCCCCGGTCTCCACGCCGATTCCCGTGAACTCCTTGAGGTACCCCGCCACGCCCGACAGCGGCTGATTCTGGAAATCCATATCGACCTTCAATTCGCGGAGACGCTTCAGCAACTGTTCATCGTCGGGGGTCTTGTGCTGCCGTTCCGCGGCCGGCGGACCGAACGCCGCGCGGGCTTTCTCGGCGGGCCAGAGTCGCTCGGGCTTCCCGACCACGACGGCGTTGTGAAAGATCCCGTAGTCGAGTCCCGTCTGGCGGCAGATGAGGTCGAGGGCCCGGCGCACCGGCTCGCGGCCGACTTCGACGGTGACCTCTTCCGCCAGGAGATCCTTGGCCTCCCACCGGTCGACCACGACCGGGACGCCGCAGAATTCACGGACAAACCCCAGCGCGTCCTCGAACTTGGACTTGTGGAGTTTGACGGAGGCGGGCTTGCGGAGCTTCTCGACGAGCGGGGTGTCCTTTGGGTGGGCGACGCGCGCCCTGATCTCGAAGAGCAGTTCTTCGATTTTCTCCGGCGCCTTGTCGCGCTCTTTCAGCAGCGGCCGGATCGCGGGCGCGCCGTGCTTCAACAGCGACTCACGCGCCGCCGCGTCGCCTTTGATGAACGCCGCGATGCGATCTTCGAGCGTGGGCTCCTGTGCCTGGATCAACAGCACCAGCATGAGCGACATCATGTCCGCCTCCTCTACTTGGACTTCGGAACCAGCTTGTGGATCGCCTCGCGATCGTCGATGAAGACTCCGTCTCCCTGGATCATGAAGTCCAGGTCCTGGGTCTGCGTCACGAGGGAGAGCAGATCCATCACCGGCATGTTCCACACCTCGAACGTGATCGTTCTCTTGGCGGCTTCGGCCTGGATTCCGAGTTTCACGGTTTGCGAGGCGTTCAGGATCTCGACGATCCTTCCCATGTTCTGGCCGTCCACTCTCAAGTTCACCTTCGAACCGGACAGCTTCTTGAGGAGCGCCCGGCCCGCGTCGTCCAAGGCCTGCCGGCAGGCTGCCGGCGGACCGAACGCGCCTTCCTTGGGGAGCAATTCCGAGAGCAGGCTTCGGCAGCGGGCGACGATCTCGGCCTCACTCCGCTGGAGTTGCGCCTGCAGAACGGGAACGACTCCCCGACCGAGATTGAGAAGATCCCGGCTCGCTTCCTCGCGCGCCCCGAGCATCTCGTCGCCCAGTTTTTCAACGAGCGCCTTGGCTCGCTCCAGCGACGCTCCCTTCAATTCGCCCTTGTCGGGCGCCCCCAGGCTGGGCCACAACCGGTCGGGATGGGCGAGAATGATCGAATTGTGGAAGTAGCCGAAATCGAGGCCGGTTTGGGTGCAGACGGCCTCCATCAATTCCAAAACGCTCGTCCCCGTGGCCCGGAAACCCGTCGATTTGAGGCGCGCGGGATCGAAGCTGTCCAGGAAACACGGCACGAGATCTCGCGCGAGCGCGTTGATGACCCGGGGATGGAGGCTTCCCGAGATGCCCCGGGTTCCATTGAAATCCGCATCGAAGCGGTCGGGAGCCGGAGAGGCCGCCGCTTTCTTCAATTCGAAAACCAGCGCGTTGATCTTCTCGGGCGCCTTCTCGCGCGCCTTCTGGAGCGGCCGGATCGCGTAGGCGCCGAGCTTGACGATCTCCGCCTTGGCCGCGGCGTCGCCTTTCAGGAACGCCTCGATCGACGCCTCCACGGGCCGATCCTGCAGGAGCGCCAGCAGGAGGATCGCAATCATTTCCTCTCCTTCGAGATCGCTCCCTGGATCGCTTCTCGGGTGTCGATCAGGATGCCGGTTCCCTGGACCCTGAAGTCCAGGTCCAGGGATTGGGTGAGCAGGGAGAGAAAGTCCATCGCCGACATTGCATGGACTTCGATGCTCGTCGTCTTCTTCCCTGCCTCGTCCGAAATCTCGCAGACGACGGGCTGTGAAGCATTGACGATCTCGATGATCCTCTTGAGCGTCAAACCGTCTGCTCTCAGGTTGAACTTGGAATCGGAAAGCCGGCGCAGCACGAGCTTTCCTGATTCGTCCAGGGCCTGGCGGCAGGCGGTCGCAGGGCCGAACGCGCCCGACTTG
>DASTON010000047.1:0-8911 GCA_035762525.1 Planctomycetota bacterium
TCGCCCGGCCCAGTTTCTGCTCCTGGACGGCGAGATCCCTGGGCTTGTCGTTGCGGATCGTCCGCAGCCGGTGGATCTCGAGGTCGAGCTGCTGGAGCGGCATGAGCGCGTCGGTCAACCGCGACATCGTTCTGACCTCCATGACTTTCTCCACCTTCGGGTTTTCCGATCGGCTAATCGTCAATCGGGCAATCGTCAATCGTCTTCCGGGCCCCTCGGACGCCCCGTCTTCGGGGCATCCACAATCCACCCTCCACAATCCACCCTCAGCCCCGCGCACGCCCTAAAACGAGCGCGCCCCACCTTCGGGGCTCTTATCCACAATCCTCAATCCACAATCCACCATCAGCCCCGCGGAACCCCTAAAACGAGCGCGCCCCACCTTGCTAGGGCGGGGCGGGCTGGGCAGCCTCCTCGGGCTCCGTTCGCTTGATGATTCCCTCCAGGAACCCCTCGAGCTTGCGGCTCCGGATGGGGTGCTGGAGCTTCTTGATCGCTTTCGCCTCGATCTGGCGGACGCGCTCGCGCGTCACCTTGAAGATCCGGCCCACCTCCTCGAGGGTGTAGGTGTAGCCGGTCCCGATCCCGTAGCGGAGCTTGATGATCTCGCGCTCGCGGAACGAGAGCGTGTGGAGCACGCTCTCGATCTTCTCCTTCAGCATCTCGTGCGTCGCCGCGCTCACCGGGCTCTCCGCGGACGCGTCCTCGATGAAGTCGCCGAAGTACGAGTCGTCGCCCTCGCCGATCGGGCGGTCGAGCGAGATCGGGTGCTTCGCGATCTTCAGGACGCGCTTCGTCTCCTCGAGGGAGATCTGCGACTCGCCGGCGATCTCCTCGAGCGACGGCTCGCGGCCGTTCAGCTGGGCCAGCTTCTTCGAGACGTTGCGCAGCTTCGTCATCGTCTCGATCATGTGGACCGGGATGCGGATCGTCCGCGCCTGGTCCGCGATCGCGCGCGTGATCGCCTGCCGGATCCACCAGGTCGCGTACGTCGAGAACTTGTAGCCCCGGCGGTACTCGTACTTCTCCACCGCCTTCATGAGGCCGGTGTTCCCCTCCTGGATGAGGTCGAGGAACGACAGGCCGCGGTTGCGGTACTTCTTGCCGATGGAGACGACGAGGCGCAGGTTGCCGCTCGAGAGCTTCCGCTTCGTCCGCTCGTAGTCCTCGAACCGGTCCCGGATCTCGCCGACCCGGATCGCGATGTCCGCCGGGCCCTCGAGCGTCTGCATCTGCAGGCCCTCGAGCTCCTTCTCGAGCGCCGCGATCCGCACGCGGTTGCCGTGCGCCTTCCGGAGCGCCGCGATCTCCGTCTCGAGCTCCAGCATCCGCCGCGCCATCTGCTCGAGGCGCTCCATCATCGGCTTGATCTTCTTCGACTGGATGTTCATCTCCTCGAGCATCACGACGCACCGGCGCCGGCGCTCGCGGATCTTCTTGAGGAGCCGCGCCCGCTGCGAGGAGGAGGGCCGGGAGTTGAGGATCTTCTCGTACGCCTCGTGGCAGTCGAAGACGTGGCGCCGGAGCGTGTCGATCGCGTCCGGGAGGCGGTCGAGCACCTCCGACTTCGAGACGTCGATGGACGACTCGGCCTTCAGCGTGCGGTCGAACGCGAGCTCGCCGTTTTTCACGTCTTCCAGGATCTGGATCGCCTCGATGACCGCCACGGGCGACTCCAGGACCTGGGTCCGGAACCGCTTGCGCGTGATCTCGATCTTCTTCGCGAGCCGCAGCTCGTCCTCGCGGGAGAGGAGCGGAATCTCCCCCATCTGGGTGAGGTACATCCGGACCGGGTCGTCGATCTTCTCGGAGACGCCCCGCCGCAGCTCGTTGTCGAGGGCCTCCTCGAACTCGTCGCGGGCGGCTTCGTCGAAGCCTTCCTTCTCGGTCTCCGCCCCCTCGTCGATGATCTCGATCCCCATCTCGTCCAGCATCTGGAAGATGCTGTCGAGCTTCTCCGGGGAGACGCTGTCGTCGGGGAGGACCTTGTTGAGCTCGTCGTACGTGACGGAGCCCTTCTTCTTGGCCTCCTCGATGAGGGTCTTGACCTCGGGGGAGAGCTTGTCGATCCCCGAGTCCAGTTCCTCGGTCTTGTCTTCAGCCTTGATCTTCATGTCTGTTTCGTCTTGATGCTTCCCTGGTTCTGCCGCGGAAAGTGCTTCAACCTCTTGATCCCCTGCCGCGCTTCGACCAGCGCGTTGTCGTGAAGCACGCCCGCCTTCTCGGTCTCGAACTGCCGGGTCTTCAACAGGTCCAGGCAATCCTCGTAGTGCTTGCCGGCCTTCTCGGCCCTGACGGGATGCTCGAGCGCTTCGGCCAGGACCGATAGCGCCGCCTCATCCCGCACCACCGCCAGCAAATCGGACGCCGTCACCGCGCCCGTCCGGTCCATGAGTTCGTACGCCTTTCGCGCCACGGCGGCCGACGCCGCATCGGGCCATCGCTCCAAGGGCACCTCGCGGCGCACCCGCACCGAGATCGCCGTCCCACCCGCGAGCAGGGCCAGGAGGTCGCGTCCAAGCCCCGACACCTCGGGAGCCTTCTCCCTGGACTTCGGCGGCGCCGGGGCCTCCTCGCGCCGCAGGCGCGACATCAGGAGCCCTTCCGCCACGCCGAACTTCTTCGAGACTTCCTTCACCAGGAACGCCTGCTTCACCGGATTCGGCACCGTGGCGATCCGGTCGAGCAGCTCCTGGACGATCCGCGTCTTGCCCGAGGGCGTCGACGTGTCGATCCGCGCCGACAGCGACTCGACCAGGAACGCGAACACTTCCTTCGGCCGGCCCAGCACCGCCCGCAGGGCCTCCGGGCCGGACTTCTGTATGACGTCGTCCGTGTCCTCGCCGGGGGGCAATTCCGCCACGAACAGGTCCATGTCCTCGCCCAGCAGGAGGTCGAGCCCCCGCTCGGCCGCCTTCTTTCCGGCCGCGTCCGAGTCGAACACGAGGACGACGCGGTCCGCGTGGCGCTTCAGGACCTTCAGGTGGTCGCGCGTCAGCGCCGTGCCCAGCGTCGCGACGATCCCGCGGACGCCCGCCTGCCATGGAACGATGACGTCGAGGTACCCCTCGACGATGTACAGGGTCCGCGACTCCTCGGCGGCGTCGCGCGCCGCGTGGAGCCCGAACAGCTGCCGCCCCTTGGAAAAGAGCGCCGTCTCGGGCGAATTCAGGAACTTCGGGTTCTCGTCCTTCAGCGTCCGCGCGCCGAACGCGACCGTCTTGCCGCGGACGTCGAAGATCGGGAACATCACCCGGGCGCGAAACCGGTCGTACCGCCCGCCGCCGTCCTTTTCGACCGTGAGACCCGCCGCGACCAGGAGCTTCTCGTCGACTCCCTCCCGCCGGGCCTTGCGCAGGAGCCCGTCCCACCCCTCGGGCGCCCAGCCCAGCCCCCACGCATCCTCGGTCTCCTCGGACACGCCGCGCTTCCGCAGGAACTCGCGCGCGGGCGACGCCTCCGCGGCCGTCTTCAGCTGCTTCCGGTAGAAACCCGCCGCCCACTCCAACGTTCTGAGGATTCCGTCCCTCGGCGCCCCCGGGGGCCCCGAGCCGCCCTCGTACCGGAGCGTGACCGACGACTTTTCGGCGAGGAGCTCCACCGCCGCCGGAAAATCGAGCTTGTCATGGCGGACGATGAAGTCGATGACCCCCCCGCTCGCGCCGCATCCGAAGCACTTGTAGAACTGCCGGTCCGGAACGACATGAAACGAGGCGGTCTTTTCTTCGTGAAAAGGACAGGGAGCCCAGTAGCTGCCGCTTTTCCGCTTCAGGGGAAGGTAGCCCGAAACCACTTCGACGATGTCGACGGCGTTCTTGACCTCGAGGATGCTCTCCTCGGAGATTCGCGCCAGAAAGCCCCCTTTTTTCAGCCGCCGCCCTTCGGCCCCCCGGGCGCCGGCGGGACCGGCTGGAGGGCCGAATTTGGACCGAATATTATACGCGCCAATTGCGCCATTTCAAGTCCTTAAGAGGCTGTTTCAAAACCCCCGTGGCCACGGTTGTGGCGCCGAGGGGTCGGATGCAAGGAAGACCGACGCAGACGACCTCGATGCAGGTCGTCGAGGAGGTCTGACGCCGCAGACGCCCCCTCGCCGCCACAATCCTCGAGGGGACGGGCCGATGAGCGTCGCATTGCGGCGTCGCTCGTCGTCGACAGCCCTCTTCGAGGCTCGTCTCCTCCTTGCTCCTTGCACTGCTCGCTCCTCGGCCCGCCGTGGCTCACGCGGGTTTTGAAACAGTCTCTAAGGGCCGTACGCGCGGCCGAAGGCCACGGCCCCGTACGCGAGCTTCGCGGCCAGCGGCAGGAGCGTATCGGGCTTCAAGTCCTCCACCCTCTTGTCGCCGAATTCCCAGACCGCATCCGGAAGGCGGGAGCGGCCGGCCTCGATCTCGTGGAGGGTTGCCTTGAGGAGCTTCCGCCGGTGCGCGAACAAGGCGCGCAGCGCGCGGTACGCGCCGGGAATCTGCCGGCGGGGAATCGGGGCGTCGGCGCGGCGGCGCAGCGTGAAGAACACCGAGTCGACCCGCGGCCGCGGATAGAAAAGCGACGGGGCCGCCCGGCGCGCGAGCTTGAGGACGGCCGCCCCCTGCAGGAGGGCGCTCAACGGGCCGTAGCCCGCCGTCCCGGGCGCCGCCTTCAGCCGCCGGTAGACGTCGTCCTGGATCATGAAGTGGCCCGCGTCGACCGCCATCTCCGTGGTGAGCGTTTTCAGGAGCAGGCGCTCGTAATCGGAGTACGGGAGGTTCGAGACGACGAGCAGCCGGTAGGCGGGATCGGGCCGGGCGAAGGACTCGAACTCCGCGGCGTCCGCGCAAAAGAGCCGGAGGTTGGCCCGCGGGCGCAGGAGTTCCCGGGCGATTTCGCACACGGGCGGATCGACCTCGAACGACCAGACGCGCGCGGCGTGATCGCACAGGCGCGACGTCAGGTGTCCGGCGCCGGCGCCGAACTCGATCACCTCGTCGCGGCTGGTAATCCCCATCCCCCGGACGATCGCGTCGAGGAAGGCGGGATCCACGAGGAAGCACTGGCCCAGCGCCTTGTTGGGGCGAAGGCCCCGGGCCTGCAGGAGGCTCCGGAACGCGGCGGGCGAGCGCGGGAAATCCATTAGAAGTCGAATTGGAGTCCGAGGGTGATCCGGGCGATCCAGCTCACGTGGTCCGAGTCGTCTTCCTGGCCGCCGAATTCGGTGAGGGCTCCGAACGCGCCGCCGCCCGCCTGGACGAACAGCCCGCCGAGGAGGTCGAGCCGCAGGTACGCCGCCCCTTCGAAGAAAAAGGCGGTCTCTTCATCCTCGTCGTGCTCCAGCAGGAATCCGCCGCCCCCGAGCTCGACCGCGAGCGAGAGCGCCGGCGTGAAGGGATACGTCACGACAAGATTCAAGCCGAGCTGCCGCGCCTCTCCGTCGAGGTCCGCCGGAAGCTGGTTGAACTCCTCGAACTTCACGTCCCACTGCCGGTAATAGGCGCGGAGCCCGATCGTGTACCGGGGCTCGGACATCGACATCTGGAAGGCCGCCTCGACGCCGGGGACCATCTTCTCTTCCGCGCCGAGCGCCGGATCCAGGAGCAGGTAGACGATGCCGGCGTCGAGACTCGACTTGGGCCCGGGGTCCTTGTCGCCGGATTGCAGCAGGAAAACCGCCAGGAGTAGGGTCGGCATGCGGTAAGAGCATACACGGCCGAGGCCAGATTGTGGATTGTGGATCGTGGAGGGTGGATGAAGAGAAAGCCGATTGTGGATCGTTGCTGACGGACCCGGTTTTAGCGGGGCGTGCGGCGGAGCAAGATGGTGGAGAACGACTCGCTGTGCAGCGACGCGTTTTCCGACCAGCGCACCGTGACCCGGACGATGAACGCCATGCGGTCCTTGTCGGCCAGGTCGAGCGGCGTGAACGTCGCGTCGTACTTGTAGACGCGGCCCACTTCCGCGTACTCCTGGTCCTTCAGGGGCGGCGGATTCACCTCGTAGAGGCGCTCCTGGAGGCGCGCCGTGATGTGCGGCGCGATCAGGCTCACCATCGTCTCGTCGATTCCCCGCTTGTGGCTGGCCGTGCCGACGGCGAAGAGCGGCAGGATCGCCGACAATCCCAGGACCAGGATCGCCATCGAGATGATGACTTCGAGCAAGGTAAAGCCGGCGTCTCTCTTCATCTCTGAGGCTCCCGATACGCCGGAATCGCCACGTCCGTGACGAACGTGTCGCCGAACCGGACCTCGGTGTTGACCTCGTGGGCCGCGGGCTTGGTGCGGCGCAGGCCCCGCCGGCATCCGGTCAGCGTGGACCCTTGCTTGCCCACGTACCCGATCCATTCGCCGCCGACGAGGACGAAGTCGGGCGCCTCGGGCACGCCGCGCGCCGAGCTGAGCAGCACCGTCGTGTCGCTCTCGTTGATCGTCGCCGCCAGCTTCGCGCCGCTCGCCTCGACCGACTGCGACTCCACGACGGCCGTCACCTGCACGATCTCGGGATACGCGAAGTCGGGATCGTCTTCCGGCAGCTGCTTGTAGAAGACCCGGAAGTCGAGGATGCGGCCGCGGGAGGAATCCCACACGAGGTGCGGCCCCACGCGCGACTTGTCCGGCACGGAGTCCTTCTTGGTGTCCTGCTGCTTGAGCAGGCGGCCGGCCTGCCGCACCGGGTACGCCGTGTCCCACGTCGTCGTGTACTTCGTCCAGAACCGGTAGCCGACCCACAGCACGCCCGAGTCGAGCAGGTTGAAGGCGCGGCCCCAGGCGGCCGACTTCGTGTCCTCGATCGTCTTCTCCTCGAGGAGCGTCGCGTCGATGGCGTTGCGGTCGAAGTACCGCACGCCGCGGTACAGCCCCTTCGGCTTGTTCTCGGGATTGAGCACGTACGCCACCTCCCAGAGGTCGGTGTACATCCCCTCGTTGGGAGGCCGGGTGATCTTCTTGTCGGGGTCGGGGCGCATCAGGTCCTCGTGACCGACGCGGACGAAGCGCAGCCGTTGTCCGGCGCCCTCGGTGTCGCAATAGAGCCCGGCGTGGACCAGCCGCTCGCCGTCCCTCAGGTGCCACTGCGTGTCGGCGAAGAGATTCCGAAGATCGTCGGAGATCTGGTCGAGGACCAGCCGGCCCCGGTCGTAGGAGTCCTTGCGCGCCTCCCCTTCCTGCCACGTCTCGAGGCCCGTCGTCGAAAGCGAGACGAGGAGGCCCACAAGAATGAGGAAAACTCCAAAGGCGACCAGCAATTCGACCAGCGTCATTCCACGCCGGCCACGGACACCAGCCCGCCGAAGCGCCGGCAGGCGCGAAGGCGGCCCGCCTACGCCGTTTTCGCGGCTACCGTGTGGTGTCGGCTTATTTGTCTTCATGGAACAGGACCTTCGTGTCCCTGTCGTAATCCACGCGGACTTCGTTCACCTTCATCGTCCGCTTCCAGGAGTGATTGGGCCAGTACGATCCCGGCTTGTACTCGAGGAAAAGCCTCAGCTCCATCTCGCCGTTTTCAAGGCGTGACGAGACGTAGTCGTTGAGCGAGTTCGTCTGGTTCTTGAAGTAGTGCCACACGGCGGAATGATCGCCCTCCTCGGGCCGCGTGAAGTCGCCCAGCCCGTCGAGGCGCAGGTACGCGTGCGGCAGGAGGTTCGGATCGTTCTGCCCCGCCTCGATGGAATACCGCAGTTCCTTCCACCGCGCGTCGCGCGTCGTGTGCGCCAGCTGGAAGTACGGCATCCGGTTGTCGAACTGGCCCGGCTTGTAGCCGTCCCAATACCGGTACGGGATCCCGAAGACCATCGAGTGGGCCGGATGGCCCCTCTTGGTCGTCCCGAACATGCCGCGGAAGAGTCCCGTCCCCTCGAAGGTCGACAGGCAGTCCAGCTCGTCCCCCTTCAAGCCGATTTCCTCGAAACCGACGACTTCGTCGTTGATCAGGGCGTATCCCTTCGTGAACCCCGGCCCCGCGAGCCTCTGGGTCATCGGCAGGAGCCGGGTGTCCGTGTCCATCTGCTTGTCCCCCAGCGCCGCCACGGGGAGGAAGTTCAGCAGGAAGACGGGATCGCCCTCGTTGTGGATCTGGCTGGTCGAACCCAGCCAACCTCGCTTGCACCGGACGAACTCCCCCGCGCCGTCGTACTCCGCGAAGCCGACGATCTCCTCTCCGACGACGATGGCCCCGCTCTTGAACTGGTTCGAGTCGACCAGCTGGGGATTCGTCACCATGAGCTGCGGCACCTCGGGCGGGGCGACGCGGTTGAGGAGGAAGTGCCCCTTCTCCGAGGCGAGGTTCTTCACCTCGTCGATGATCCCCTTCGCCGGCCCGTACGAGACCCCCGGATTGGTCTGGATCAGCCATCGCTGGTCGAGGAGCTCGCCCGAGGGCCACTTCAGGACCCGGCCGTGGGTGCCGTCCACGCCGTAGTAGTTGCGCGACTGCGCGTACATCGACGCGAGCTGGATGCCCTGGTTCTCGATGTCGCGCGGCGGGGGCGGCGGAGTCCCGCCCATCGGGTTCTGGATGTACTTCCACTGGTTCAGCTCTTCGGTCGTGATGGCGCGGCAGACGATGAAGGTCTCGTGCTGGTAGGTGTTGTTCAGGACGGTCACGCTGTCGTTGCGCCCCAGGTTCGTCCGCCGGATCTTTGGATCGACCTCGCGGGTCGCGAAGATGGGCATCAGCGGCTCGTCGGGCTCGTGGTAGCGGACGTTGTTGAGGAGCGGGGTCATCCAATCCCAGCCGCGCATGATCGGCACGGGCCGCCCGTTGACCTTGCAGCCGACCCAGAACGACTGGGGCACGCCCGCGGGCGCCGCGTGCGTCACCGGTCCGAACCACTCCTGGTTGATCTGGATGATCGTCGGGAGCGTCATCCGGCTGTCGAGCGTCGTGACCGCGATGCTCCACAGGTAGACCGGGGTGTTGTTCTGGTGCACGGCGGCGATCGTCA
>DASTON010000048.1:0-4748 GCA_035762525.1 Planctomycetota bacterium
GACAGCTTGCGCGCGGCGAGGTCCTTCTTGAACTTCTCCTCGCCCGCGCTCTTCCGGTACGCCGACACCATGACCTCCGCCCGGCGGCGGAGCTCGTCGGGCGTGTTGCGGATCCCCAGCTCCTCGAGCCGGTCCCGGCGCAGCTTCCACAGGATGTACTTGTCGATCAGCTCCTTGCCGCGCGAGGCCATGGAATGGTCGACGACCTCGCGGAGGCGCACCGGCTCCTTGTCGATGAACGCGACGATGTCGTCCTGCGGCGGCGGCGGTTCGGGGATCGCGTCGCCATGATTCGGAGGAGGAGGCTTGGCGGGCTCCTCCCGAAGGGGCGGCGCGCCGCATCCCGAGAAAAAGACGAGGGCGGAGACTATCGGCACGATTCTCATGGAAATCACGCGGGATTATAGAACCTACTTGTGGGAACTTACACCTAGTTCGGACCGTCAAAGACTGCGTTGACCGTTCACCGTCCGCCGTTACGTTTGCCGTCTGCCGTTGACCGTCGGCAAACGGTAAACGGCAAACGTAACGGCCGACGATTGACGGCTGACGTCGAGAGGAATGCTATGAAACGCGCAATCGGTCTCCTGTCGATCCTGGTCGCGGCCTCCGCCTTCGCGATGGGGGCGCCGCCGGCGCCCCAGGACCCGCCCCAGGAAGACGCGCTGTGGTCGCAGATCCACGAGGATCTGAACAACAACCGTCGAAACGAAGCCGCCCCGAAGCTGGAGAGCTTCCTGGAGCGGTTTCCCAACAGCGTCCGGGCTCCCGAGGCCCTGTTCCACCTGGCCTCGACGTACGAGCAACGCAACCGCAAGAAGTCCGTCGAGAAGTACCTCGAGCTCGTCCAGAAACACCCGAAGCACGAGCTGGCGCCGCAGGCGCTCCTGAACGCCGCACAGTCGCTCCGCCAGCTGGGGAAAAAGGACGAGGCCAAGGCCGCGCTCCGCCGCCTGTTCAAGGAGTACCCGGGATCGAACGCCTCCCAATCCGGCCTCTGGCAGTTCTGGAGTCTCGACAACAAGAACTTCCAGTTCTCCGTCAACCGGACATTCGCCGAGGACCAGCCCGTCTCGGTTTCCGCCCACTTCCGCAACGTGGACAAGGTCGACTACAGCCTCTTCAAGCTCGACACGTCCGCCGTGCTCAAGCGGATCGAGTCGGGCGCCGTTTTCGCGAATGTCCAGGAGCTGATCGGGACCGTGCCCGCGACCGGCCGCGAGAAGCTCAAGGAGTGGAGCGACCAGCCGAAATACGACGCGAACCGGTGGTCCTCGACCGAGGTCAAGGTCGACGTCCCCGGGCCGGGCCTCTACATCTTCCGCGCGGTGCACGACGAAATCCCGGTCGAGGTCGGACTCGTCGTCGCTCGCTACGGGCTCGTCGTCAAGTCCTCGCCGAACCGCACGATCGTGTTCGCGGTCGACCGCCGCACGGGCAGGGCCCTCCCGAAGATGTCCCTCAGGTTCTCGGAGGGGGACAAGAAAACCCAGGGGACCACGGGAGAAGACGGGCTCTTCACGCTCGATCGCGCGTTCACCGGAACCGTGGCCGGCCTGATGGACGGCGAGATCGCGCTCACCAACGTGTGGTCGCACGGCTCCGGCGATGAGATGAAGTCCTACCTCTTCACGGACCGGCCGATTTACCGGCCCAACCAGACCGTCCATTTCAAGGCGATCCACCGGATCCTGAAAACCGGCGGAGAGTTCGAGAACGTCTCCGGGAAGACGACGAAGGTAGAAATTCGAGATCCGCGCGGGAACGTCCTCTACCAGAAGGATCTCGCGACGAACGCCTCCGGCGCCGTCGACGGCGAACTTCGCCTGGGCGACGAGCCGCCGCTCGGCCACTACTACATCATGTCCTCGCTCGGCGGGTACGGGCAGTTCCGGGTCGAGGAGTACCGCAAGCCCGAGTACGAGGTGAAGGCGAAGTTCGAAGGCGGCGCCCGGATCCAAGGCGACGAGCTGAAGGTCGAGGTCTCGGTCGACTACTACTTCGGCAGCCCCGTCGTGGACTCCGAGATCTCCTACGAGATCCGACGCCGTCCCCACTACAAGTTCCCCTGGCGCTGCTTCTACGCGGAGTGGGACTGGTACGACGACGGCGACGAGGACGACGACGACGACGAGGCGCCGGTCCGTCGCGGCCGCGGATGGCGCCACGGTTGGGCGCCCGAGGAGGTCGTGACCAAGGGCGTCGGCAAGACCGACAAGCGCGGCAAGTTCCGGATGGCGTGCTCCACCGCGAAGTCGGACAAGGATCACGTCTATTCGATCGTGGCGCGCGTCGTCGACCGCAGCCGCCGCGAAGTGCAGGGGCGCGCCGAGGTCAAGGTCGCCCGGTCGAACCTCGAGCTGCACATCGCCGCGAGCAAGCACCTCTATTCGCCCGGCGACACGGTCATCGTCCGCGCCAAGCTCGCCGACCTGGATGGAAAGCCGGCCGCGGATCGCGAAGTCGCGCTCAGCGCCGCGACGTCGACGTGGAGGCGGCGGGGCGACCAGGGCGACTACGAGCACAGCGAGTTCTTCGCCGGAACGACCCGGACCGACGCGCAGGGCGTCTCGGAGTTCTCATTCCCCGCGGACAAGGAAGGCTACATCCGCTTCAAGTGCGTCGCGAAGGACGATCGCGGGACGGAGATCTCCGAGGAGCGGTGGGTCTGGATTTGCGGCGCCTCGTGGGCGGGGAACTTCCAGAACCTGACCGGCCTCGACGTGGTGCCGGACAAGGAGATCTACAGGCCGGGGGAGACGGCAAAGATCCTCATCACGTCCCAGGCGAAGGGCGTGCACGTCCTCTTCACGGTCGAGGGGGACGGGATCTTCCGTCACGAGATCCTGAAAGTGAAGGACCACTCGATCGTCGTCGACGTGGCGATCGACGGCAAGCGCCACACCCCCAACGTCTTTTTCAGCGCCGTCACCATGTCGGGCAACGAGTTCCTGGCGTCCACGAAGTCGGTGAACGTTCCGCCGGCGGACCGTCTCCTCACGGTGAAGATCCGGACCGACAAGGAGAAGTACCGTCCGCGCGAGAAGGCTCAAGTGACGATCGAGGTGACGGACGCGGCGGGAAAGCCGGTCATCACGGACCTCTCGCTGAGCCTGGTGGACGAATCGATCTACGCGCTCCAGCGCGAGCTGGCCCCGGACATCCGGAAGTTCTTCTTCGCCAAGCGGTGGAACCGGACGACGGTTTCGTCGTCGATGCACTACTACGACTACGGCCGCGCGGGAGAAGCCGCTCCCGCACCGTCGTCCGCCGCTCCCGGGGACCGCAAGCTGGGCTTCGCGGCCAAAGAGTCCGCGAGGGGACGCAGTGAATCCAAGGACGACGCGGGGATGGCGGAGACCGAGGTACGCGGCAACTTCCCGGACACGTGGCATTGGAGTCCGTCCGCGGCGACCGACGCCTCGGGCCGCTTCACGTTCGCGACGGAGGTGCCGGACTCGCTGACGACGTGGCGCGCGACCGCGCGCGCGGCGACGGCCGACACGCGCGTCGGCCAGGCCAAGCTCGAATTCGTCGCGCGGAAGGAGATCATCGTCCGCCTCGCGACGCCGCGCTTCTTCACGCAGAAGGACGCGTGCGTCGTCTCGGGCGTCGTCCACAACTACCGCGACGACGTCGATGAAGTGCTCGTGAGCCTGGAGGCCGAGGGGGTGGAAGTCGAAGGGCCGCGCGAGGTGAAGGTGAAGCTGGGGAAGGGCGAGGATAAGCGCGTCGATTGGAAGCTCAAGGCCGCGACCGCGGGCTCGGCGAAGCTCCTGGCGCGGGCGCGGAGTCCGAAGGAGTCGGACGCGATGCAGCTCGTGATCCCGATCCTGCCGCACGGGTCGCTCGAGGCGGTGACCAAGGCGGGGACGGCCGAGGGCGCGGTCCGCGAGAAGCTGGTCCTGCCGGAAAGCGCAATCCGGGAGGCTTCGGAGCTGACGATCTCCGTCGCGCCATCGGTCGCGTCGCAGGTCGCGGGCGCGCTCGAGTTCCTCGCGGGATATCCGTACGGGTGCGTCGAGCAGACGATGTCGCGCTTCCTGCCGAGCGTCGTGGCGGCTCGCGCGATGCAGCAGATGGGCGTGAAGAACGACAAGCTCCAGAAGGAGCTGCCCGACATGGTGCTCGCGGGCCTCCAGCGGCTCTACAATTTCCAGCACTACGACGGCGGCTGGGGGTGGTGGGAGGGCGATCAGAGCCACCCCTACATGACCGCGTACGTCGTCTACGGGCTCGCGAAGGCGAAGGAGGCGGATCACGCGGTCGACGCCGGGGTTCTCCAGCGGGGAATCCAGTGCCTCAAGAACTTCGCGGCGAAACGCGATTCGGGCGCCCGCCGCCACACCGATCACCTGCCGAACGACGAGCTCGCCTACATCCTGTTCGCGCTATGGGAGGCGGGCGGCCACGACAAGGAAGCCTTGGAAGCCCTGCTGTCGGATCGCGGCTCGCTCTCCGACTACGGCCTGGCGCTCCTGGCGCTCACGCTGGCCCGCGAGAAGCGCGACAAGGAAGCGGCCGTCGTCCTGGCGAATCTCGACGAGTCCGCGAAGCAGGGCGAGGCCTACTGCTACTGGGAAGGGCACCGGCAGAGATGGCACTGGATGAGCCACTCGATCGAGACGACCGCGTACGTGCTCCGCGCGTACGGCAAGGTCGCGCCGAAGGACGCCAAGATCCACAAGATCGTCCGGTGGCTGGCGGCGAACCGGCACGGCAACCGGTGGCACTCGACGAAGGACACC
>DASTON010000049.1:0-6589 GCA_035762525.1 Planctomycetota bacterium
TGACGATCCTGACCGCCTGCCAGAAGGGCTACGGCAAGCGCTCGTCGGTGGACGCGTACCGGGTGCAGTCGCGCGCGGGCAAGGGGATCATCAACATCAAGGCGACGGAGCGGAACGGCAAGGTCGTCGGGATGAAGGCGGTCCGCGAGGAGGACGACCTCATCATGATCACGTCGGGCGGGCAGGTCGTGCGCATCGCGGTGAAAGAGGTGCGCGTGATGGGGCGCAACACGCAGGGCGTGCGCCTGATCAGCCTCGACGGCAAGGACTCGCTCGTCTCGATCGCGCGCGTGGAGAAGGACCAGGACGACGGCGGGGTGAAACGCATCGAAGTGCCGAAGGACGAACCGGTCGAGCCCGAGACGCCGGACGAACCCGAGACTCCGCCCGCTTCCCAGTCCTGATTTCGAGCAACTCTCCGTCGCCCCCGAGCGTCAAAGGCTCAGGGACTATGAACGCGCTCGCGGCCGCCTTCTTCCTTCTTGTCCAGGAACCGGCGCAGGACGACATCGCCGCCCGATACCCCAAACCGCTGCCCGCGGATCGCGCGTGGGAAATGGCGGCCGAGTACTACCGACGCATCTCAGAAACCCTGTGCAATGAAGGGACCGATGCGGCCGAACGCTGGAACACTCTCGCCCAGTCCCGCCTTCCCGAGCCCTATCGCCAGCATCTCGTGGAGTGGGGTCGGGCGCTTTCCTCGTTAAGGGAGCCGCGTACCCATTCGGACCCGTTCCATCTTCAGGCCGGCATTTCGCTGGGCGCTTGGGGAGCGCCGAAGAACCCCGGCGGGCCGCCCTCCAATCCCCCGCTTCCGCGGTTGGACGTGGCCTGGCTCTTCGCCTATCGAGGAGATTTCGCGACCGCCCTTTCGTGCCTTGCGGGATATGAGCGCGAGAGAAGTTCGCCCCAGTGGTCGAAGGATCTCGCCGAACATCGCAAGGACATGGAGTTGTTCAGGGATTCGGGGGACCTCAATCCGGACTTGATGTCCAAGCTGGCTTGGAGAGTGCAATGGGCCGGCCAAGCGACGCATGCGGCGGTCTTCTCGGCGCTCAGCCGACTGAGGACTTCAATGGCGCTGGAGCCCCAGGCTGCGAAGGTGCAAGCGGGCGCCGCGTACTTGAGGGCCATCAAGGACGAGGCAGGTGCCCGGGCTTGGGAAGACCTGCTCTTTGCATGGAAGGGAATGCCCCAGGATGAACTCGCCTCAATCATTCTCACCCGCTCGAATCAGGCGTTTGAACGCGGCGATTACGCGGCGGCGGACGAAGGATATCGGCGAATCCTCCGCGACTGGCCCCAGAGCAAGATGATGGGTCGCGCCCTGTACAACCTCGGAAAGAGCCTCCAGAAGCAGGACAAGTTCAAGGAGGCGCGCGAGGCTTTTGAGAAGCTCCTGGCCGCCGACGTGAACGACAACGAGATGGGCGATTCCATCATGGAGCTGCGGCGAAACTACAAGCCGAAGTCGGTCGTTGAGCTGGGGGAATGCTACGAAGCGGAAGAGAACTGGGAAAAAGCACTCGAAGCGTATCGCGACCAGGCGAAGCATCCGATGCGTTCATTCTGCGGTAACTGCAGCGAGTCCATGGGTCTGGCCTCGATCACCCGGATCGCGCGCGTGCTCACCCGGCTCGGTCGCGATGACGAGGCCATGGCCGAATGCCGCAGGGCCCTCTTCCATTCCGGGGGCATCGGCATGCGGAACTCCGAGCTTGCGTTCCTGGCGACGGACATAGCGGTGCGGCAGGGATCGGCCGACGCCTTCGAGAAGGAGCTTGAAGCCGCATCCGGCAACGCGAATGCGCGGTTGGCACTGGATTATCTACGAGTCCTTCGCTGGCGCGCCGCCGGAGACCATCGCCGGCTTTTCGACGTCATGCGTGCCGCCGGCGGGATCTGGCCGGACAACTCAGGCTGGAAAGAGGTCCGGCGGCGCAGCCCCGTGGCCATGGAGGCCGCGGCTTGTCTCGGGGACATGGGTGACACCGTCTTTGACTGGCTCTGCGAGAAAGTGCGCACCAATTCGGACAAGGGACTGGCCTTGATCGCCATCGCGAACTTCAAGACGGAAAGGGCTCTCGAGGTCATTCGCAGCCTTCCGGTGCGACCCCACACGAACGACGCATGGGAGATCCGGCAGTACGAAAGCCTTCATGCCGAAGCGCGGCGACTCCGGCGTTACCCGCCGCCGCGGATTCAGAAACAAGACATGGGCCTTGGACTTACGGGTGTGCTGTCGGCCTTTGTGATCGTGTCGGTATTCGAGGTGCGGCGCCGCCGGAGATCCCAGTCCCAAATCGCATGACTTTCGTTCGTTTTGACCGATAACCTTCGCTCCCTCCCCCCGTCCAAGGTAGAGGATGCGCGATCTACCGGACGGCGAGCTGGCGTCGATCGGCACGCGCGAAGCCTTCGAAATCCTCTTTCACCGGCATCGCACTCCTGTCTTCCACTTCATTGCGCGGCAGGTGACGGATCGCGCGCTCGCGGAAGATCTCTTCCAAACCGTTTTCCTGAAGGCCTTCCGGTCGCTGTCCACGTTTCGCGGCGCGTCGGAATTCCGGACCTGGCTCTTTTCGATCGCGGTCCATCAAATCGCCGATGAACGCCGCCGCGGGAAATCGACGGTCGCCCTGACCGAGACGTTCCCGGCGCCCCAGGCTCGCGGGCCGGAGTCGAACGAAATCGGGGACCTGGTGCGGCGGGCGATCGAAGAGTTGCCCGAGAAGCACCGCCAGCTGTTCCTGCTCGTGCGGTACCACAAGGTGCGGATCGCGGAAGCGGCGGAAGCCCTCGGCCTCACGCCGGGCTCCGCCAAGGTGACGTTGTTCCGCATCCAAACCCGGATCGGATCCCAGCTCAAGACCTTGGGGGCTCTCCTATGACGTGCCTGGACATGGAATCGAGAATCGCCGAGTTCCTCGCCGGGGAGCTCGACGATCGCGCCGGCGTGGAAGAGCATCTCGTCGCCTGCGCGGAGTGCCGCTCGAAGTTCTCGATCGCGAGATCGGGCTGGGAAGCCGCGACGGAATGGCGCGCCCCCAACCCGTCGGGGGACGCGATCACGGCGACGCTCGCGGCGCTGGAGCCCGCGGCGCCGTCCAAGCCCCTCCTTCGCTTCCTGCAGATCGGATCCCTGGCGGCTTCGGTGGTGATCGCCTGCGCCATAGGATCGACCGATCGCACCCCCGTTCGGGAGGAACCGGTCCGCCCCGTCCCGCCTTCCATCGCCGGACCGAAGTCCATTGGATTGGCGTCGCTGCGGCCTTCCGTGGGCGTCCTCTTCGCGCGCGATGAGGAGGGCCGGCCGGCCGGAGAACTGGCCATCCAGCGCCTCAACGTGCGCGTGGAAATCCGGGACGGCCTGGCTTGGACGGAAATTGAGCAGACCTTCCGCAACCGCACGGACCGGCGTCTCGAAGGGACGTTCCAGTTCCCCCTGCCGCCCGACGCCTCCATTTCGCGGCTCGCGATGGAGATCGAAGGCAAGCTCATGGAAGGGGAGGTCGTCGAGCGCCAGAAGGCGCGCCAGACCTACGAGGGGATCGTCCGAAGCATGAAGGACCCGGCGCTCCTGGAGTGGATGCCGGGCGGCCTCTTCCAGTGCCGCATCTTTCCCATCGAGGCCCGGAGCGACAAACGGATCGTCATTGCCTACACGCAGGCGCTGTCCGTGTTTGACGGCGGCGCGCGCTACGTCTACCCGCTCGCGGGCGAATCGACGCGCGAGCTGGGGATCGGCCGGTTCGAGTTCTCGGCCATGATCCGGTCGGGCGCGAAGATCGTGAAGGCGGAGTCGACGTCGCACGCCGCGGCGTCGATCCGACTCGATGACCGGACCATGCGGACGACGTTCGCCGCCACCGACTTCCGGCCGCGTTCCGACTTCGTCGTGGCGTTCGAATCCGAGGCCAGGAGCGAGATCCAGGTCTCGGCTCACCGCCCGGAAGGAACGGAGCCGGGCTATTTCACCGCCTTCATCACGCCGCGGCTCGACGGGGAGGAGGAACCCCGCAAGGACCGGAAGCTCTTCTTCCTGATCGACGTGTCGGGATCGGTCGGAAGTCCGGAGATCGAGGCGGCCCGCGTGGTTATTCGCCGGATGGTGGGAAAGCTCGCACCGGCCGATCGCTTCAGGATCGGAAGCCACAACCTGATGGTGGGCGCGATGCCGTCCTCGGTCGCTCCCGATGAGGAAGGAAAGCGTGCCGCGGACCGGTACGTGTCCGATCTCACCATCGCCGGCGCCTCGGACGTCGCGACGTCGCTTGAGACCGTGATGTCCGAGTACATGACGGACGGAAGCGAGCTGGTGTACGTGGGCGAGGGAACGCCGACGTGGGGCGAGAAGGATCCCGCGAAGATCGTGGCCCGCGTGCGGAGGGCGATGGGAGACCGGAGGGTCTCGATCCGCACGATCGCGGTGGGGTCCGATGCGGACAAAGGCCTGCTGGAGACGCTCGCGCGCGAGTTCAACGGGGGCGCACACGCGATCAGCGCGAGCGACGATGTCGCGGCGCGCGCGGACGAGATCGCGCGGACGCTTGGCCGGACCGCGATTTCAAACCTGAAGGCGGAGTTCATAGGTGCGGTCACGGAGACGGCGCCGGGGACGCTGGGGTCGCTGCACTTCGGCGAGCGGCTCCTGGTGACGGGTCGCTATGCCGCGGGTCCCGCAAAGCTCATCCTGACCGGGCGAGTTCACGACAAGGTGTTCCGCAAGGAGTTCGCGCTGGCGCTTCCGGAGCGCGTGGACGGGAATCCGCACGTCAAGCGCCTCTGGGCCCAGCGGCGGCTCGCGGACCTCGTGGCGCAGGGCGCGGCGAAGCGGGACGAGACGGTAAAGCTGTCGGTCGCGCACCAGGTGATGACGCCCTACACGTCGTTCCTCGTCCTCGAGAACGAGAAGTCGTACGAGCAGCACCAGATCGACCGGACGAAGAAGGACGCGGACCAGACCAAGGATCCCAAGATCCTGAAGCTGGAAGAGAGTCAACGGGCACGCGAGGAAGTCCATCGGAAACTCGACCAGCGCCGCGAACTGGAGCTCCTCTTGGGCCAAGCCCAGATCCACTTCGAGAAGGAGCAGTACGAGAAGTGCATCGACGTGTGCGACCGCGTTCTCACTATCGACCCGCGCCTCTCCAGCGTCGACGAGATGAAGATGATTGCCCAGCGGCTCATGCACGTGAGAGCCGATCGGGACTTGACCCGGACGTACATCGAGCAGTGGAAGCGCACCTTCGAGAACGTCGATGTCATCGGCGTCGTCCAGCCCGACGAGTTGAGCTTCCCTGCCCGCGAGTTGTGGCTCAAAGCCATCAAGAGCCGTAAACCCAAGGGAATCCTCGGGGACGACTCGGCGCAAGAGTGGGATCAATTGCACCGCAAGCTCGTCGGCAAACAGCGGGTCGACGAGCAGGAGAGGCAGGCGCAGTCCGATGAGCACTACCGGCTCGCGATCCGCTTCTACGACTCGGGCGAATTCGAGAAGGCCGAGAACGAGTGCCAGAAGGCCCTCAGCCTCAACGGGAATCACGGCGCCGCGCACGCGCTCATGCTCGAGGTCCAATTCGCGCTCGGCAAGGGCCGCGTCACGCCCCAAAGCCTGGAGTTCGAGCAGATCATCCAGATGTCGCATGCCCGTCAGCAACAGGTGATCTTCGAAATCCGCGAGGCCATGGACAATGGGAATCGAGCCTTCAACCAGGGGAACCTTGGCGATGCGGAGCGCCACTTCAGGACGATCATCGAGTACTCCAAGTGGCTACCGAAGAGCGACGCGCTGGAGGCCCAGCGGCGGCAGGCCGCGGAGATGCTCGGCAAGTTCAGCCAAGCTTCAACGCCGGCACTTCAATCACCCGCAGCGGGGGATACGTCGACCGGCAGGACGAACATGGGATATTCCGTTCTGAGCGTGCCGTCGCAGGAAGGGACCCTGGGAAAGTTGATCAACGATCCGACGCTTTTTGACAGGTCTTTTCTCGAAGCGGACGGCGGCGAAGAAGTGCCGTACGCGGAATCCAAGATTGAGCAGACGGCGAACGGCGGACTCGCGTTTTCCCTGGGAGAAGGCACGCGTTCAAATCGCGGCCCTATCAGGGATTCAGGCGCGGCGATGGCGGGAGCCGGTTTCACATTGGACGATCCGATCTTTGACAGTATCCCCCGGATGGACTTCTTCTATCGCAAGCCGCCGGTGTTCGGCATCAACCAGTCCGTTACGATCACGGGCACAGGGGTGACCGAGACGCTTAGCCTGCTCGTGGATGGTCCGGCCCCCGATCCGCTGGCGAACACGCTCTTCAATCCAGGAGGCCTGACTCTCCAGTACGAGTGGATCGACTACAAGGATACCGATGCGCTCAACCGGCCTCCGAGCGGGGGAGGCGGCAATCCCCGGCCGCACCCCGATGTTCGCAGTCTGGAGCTCCAGCTCATGCAAGCGCACAACTTGCTAGCCAGGGCAGAGGAGGCCAAGAAGCGCGCCGAGGATGGATGCAACAGTGCCGCCTCGGCGGATCAGGACCGGCTCTACCGGATCCAGGAAGTGGAGCGCATCTCGAAGGAGCTCGCCCGCGAC
>DASTON010000050.1:0-7051 GCA_035762525.1 Planctomycetota bacterium
AAGGAGCCAAAGTACGCTCTTCGCGTTCTTCAAGTTCCAGACGAGTAATCATGATCAGGAATCAATCCATGATGACCGTTGACCGATTACGGATGACACCCCCGGCAACCCTCGCCGTCATCCTTCTTGGTCATCTGTAATCTGTCATCTGTCATCGCTGGTGGATCTCTCAGAGCTTTAGTATTTCGTCGATCATGTTGAGAAGTTCGTTCAGGTCTTTCATGGTGATGTCCGCCATGTGGGCGATCCGGAACGACTGGTCCTTGATCTTGCCGTATCCTTCCGAGATCGTCACGCCCCGCCGGGCGAGTTCCGCGTTCAGCTTCCCGACGTCGATGCCCCGGGTATTGCGGATGGCCGTCAACGTCACGGACTCGTAGCCCTTCTCGGGGAAGATCGCGAAGTGGCGTTCCGCCCACGCGCGACAGACCATGGCCATCTCGAGCGTCTTCGCGAATTGCGCCGCGAAGCCGGCGCGCTTCATGCGGTCGAGCTGGACGTCGAGCGCATGGACCAGCGAGATCGCGGGGGTCTCGGGCGTCTGGTTCTTGTCGTCGTACTTCTGGAACTGGACGAGGTCGAAGTAGTGGCCGCGGCCGGGCACGCCGGCGGCCTTCTTCAGCGCGCGCGGGCTCACGGCGACGACCGCCAGGCCGGGCGGCAGGCCGAACGCCTTCTGGACGCCCGCCAGCAGCATGTCGATGCCGAGCGCGTCGAAGTCGATGTCCACGCCCGCCATCGAGCTCACCGCGTCGACGCAGAACATCACGTCGGGATGGCGGCGGACGACGTCGGCGATTTCCTTCAAGGGATTCATGAGCCCGGTGCTCGTCTCGTTGTGGACGAGGGTCAGGGCGTCGTACTTCCCCGTCGCGAGCAGCTTGTCGATCTCTTCCGGCCGGTTCGGCGTCCCCCAGGCGACGGCGTAGGGGTCCGCCGCGCGGCCGTTCTCCTTCGCGATGTCGTGCCACCGCTCCGAGAACGCCCCGCACGAGCACGACAGGACGCGCTTCGTGGAGAGGTTCCGGACGGCGCCTTCCATCGCGCCGGTGGCGGAGGACGTGAAGAGGAAGACGCGGCCGGCCTTGACGTGGAGCAGCTCCTTCAGCTTCTCGCGCGTCCGCGCCTGGAGCGCCTCCCATTCCTTGCCGCGATGGCTGATCATCGGGGCGCTGCAGGCCTGCAGAACCTCCGGATGGACTTCGACGGGACCCGGGATGAACAGCTTCAAGTGACCGGTCATGAGTTCCCCACACGCAGTCGGCACATGAGAAAACCCGAGAGCATTTTCGGGTAGAAGTCGGTGGATTTCTGCGGAAACTTCTCGCCCTTGTTGACGACGGCCTGGAGCTGGTCCATGCGCACCGGGTTGAGGATGAACGCGGCCTCGGCGCGGCCCGCCAGAACCCGCTCCACCGCCTTGTCGGCCGACCTCACGTAGTCGATGAACCGCTCGTTCGCGGTGTCCTCCGGGGTGATCCCCAGCACGCCCTCCAGGATCACCGTATGGAGGATGTTGACGTCGAGCGACTTCCACGCGAGGGACCGGTCCGACTTCACCCGCGCCGCCGCCGTGGAAGAATTCCGGATCTTCAGTCTCGCGTGGGCGCCCGAGGGAAGCGCGAGGCCGAACGCCGGGGCATCCTTCGCCACCGCCGCGATCATCGCCGCCCGCGCCCGTTTCTCCCCGGCCGTGTCCTCGAACGGCCACGTCTCGATCTCGAAAATGTCCGACACCGACCTGAGGAAGGAGGCGCGATCCAGCGGCGGGCGGTCGCGGATCACCCGGTGCGTCGGGAAGCAGGTCAGGCCCTCGTCGTCCCTGTCGATGAGCGTGGCCAGCACGTTCTCGTACGACTCCGCGCCGGACGCCGGAAGTCCCGCCGTGAGACATTCCCGGCGGTAGGCGAGGGCCGTTTCGTAGCGGTGGTGGCCGTCGGCGATGATCGCGTCGAGCGGTCCCAGCGCCTGGCCGAGCGCGGCGATGGAGGACGTCTCGACGATCCGCCAGGCCTCGTGCGTCTCGCCGAAGTCGTCGACGGCACGCAAGTCTGGCGGCCGCGACGTCAGCTGCCCCAGGAGCGCAGCGATCATCCGCTTCGGATCCGGATAGAGCATGAAAATGTGGCCGATGTGCGCCCGCGCCGCGCGGAGGAGCCTGAGCCGGTCCACCTTGGGCCCCGCGTGCGTCTCCTCGTGGGGATGGATGCGCCCGGCTCCAAATTCCTCGAGCCGCACCATGGCGCAGACTCCCTGGCGCGTCCGGGGTTTTCCTTCGACGCTGTAGGTCTGCCGGATCGCGTACAGCGCGTGCTGCGGGTCTTCCACCAGGATCCCCTCCCGCATCCACCGGTCGAGATCCTCGGCCGCCGAAGCGTACCGGAGATCGTCCGGATCGCCCTTGCGATGATCGACGCGGACGATGTGGTTCGGGTGGCGCGCGTAGTACTCTTCGCGCAGGCGGTCGTCCACCTTGTCGTAGGGCTGGCCGACGACCTTCGAGAGATCGCCGACGCGCGCGACGTCGTAGCGCAGCGCGCGAAACGGGCGGATCTCAGGCACGGGAGACGGCCTCCTTGCGGGCCAGCCGTTGGTACACCGCTTCGTACAGGGGAACGACGCGCTCGAGGCCGAATTCCCGGGCGGCGCGCTTGCGGCCCGCCTCGCCCTGCCGGCGCGCCAGGAGCGGATTGTCGATCAAGTCGCCGAGGAGGCCCGCCAATCCTTCGACATCGCCGACGTCCGCCAGCCGCCCCGTGACGCCGTCCTTGACGACCTCGGAGATGCCGCCGGCCTTCGTCGCGACCACGGGCAGGCCCGCCGCCATGGCTTCGAGCGGCGCCAGGCCGAATCCCTCGAACTCGCTCGTCGAGAGGAGCGCGTCCGATTCCGCCAGCAGCCTTTCCACCTGGCGCTCCTCGCCGGTGAATTCGATGTCGGCCAGCACTCCGAGCTTCCGCGCGAGAGCGCGCGCCGTCCGCTGCTCGGGTCCCACGCCGATCATTCTCAACTTTGCCTCGTGGCTCTTCCGAAGGATGCAGAAGGCCTTCACGGCGTCGAGCGGCCGCTTCACCGGCCGGAAATTCGAGACGTGCACAATTCGGAAAGGTCCAGGGGCCCGCGCGCCCGCAGGCTTGAAACGCAGAGCGTCCACGAAATTGGGGATGACATCGATCCGCTTCCGGATGTCGAACCACGTCCGGGTCGTGTCGCGCAGGAAGGCGCTCACCGCCGTGACCGCGTCGCTCTCGAGAATGCCGAACCGGGTCAGGCTGGCGAACGACTCGTCCTCCCGGACGAGCATGATGTCGGTGCCGTGGAGCGTCGTGACGATCTTGAGGCCGCGCCTCCGCGACATCCGGCGGGCCAGGTAGGCGCTGACGGCGTGCGGATACGCGTAGTGGACGTGGAGGACGTCGAGCCCGGCCTCGTCCGCGACGCGGGCCATGAGCGCGGCGGCCGCGAGCCCGTACGACGGGTATTCGAACAGCGGATAGACGGGAAGCTCGACCTTGTGGAAGTGGAAGCGGTCCGACGCCGGGCCGACCGCGCGGAACGGCTTGCGGTAGGAAACGACGTGGACTTCATGGCCGCGAGCCGCGAGGGCCGCGCCCAGCTCCGTCGCGACGACGCCGCTGCCGCCGCTCGTCGGGTAACAGAGAATCCCAAGCTTCAAGTTTCGGACTCCAGCCCTACGTTCACCAAAATCATCGAGACCACGAATGATGACCGATGACCGATTACCGATGACGCCTTCGGTCATCCGTAATCGGTCATCGGTCATCCGGCAAGACGGCGTCCGCCTCGATCTCGACCAGCATGTCGTTCGAAATCAGCGCGGAGACCTGGACCATCGAGGTCGCGGGACGGATCGTCCCGAAAAACCGGACGTGGGCGCGCGCCACCTCCTCCCATCGCCGGATGTCGGTCACGTAGATCCGGGTCCGGACGACATCCTCCATCCGGGCGCCGGCGCGCGTCAGCGCCGACTCGATGTTCTTCAAAGCCTGCATGGCCTGGCCGTGGCAATCTCCAGGCGCGACGATGCGACCGTCCGGTCCCGTGGCCGTCGTTCCGCTGATGAAGACGTGGCGTCCCGCCCGGACCGCGCGGCTGTAGCCGACGATCGGCTCCCACGGAGTCCCGCTGGAGATGTTCTGGCGCACCTTCAATGCCTGAAATGGCGCGTGCCGGTGACGATCAGCGCCACGCCGCGCTTCTTCGCGGCCGCGGCGACCTCGGCGTCGCGGATCGATCCGCCCGGGTGGGCGACCGCGACGACACCCGCGTCGGCGAGCGTCTCGAGCGCGTCGGGGAACGGGAAGAACGCGTCCGACGCCGCGACGGCGCCCTTCGCCCGGTCGCCCGCCTTGCGGACCGCGAGAACGGCGGAATCGAGCCGGCTCATCTGCCCGGCGCCGACCCCGACGACCTGGCCGTCGCGCGCGATGACGATCGCGTTCGACTTCACGTGCTTGCAGACGGCCCACGCGAACTTGAGATCCGCGTCCTGGGCGGGCGTCGTCGAACCCGCGGAGGATTCCCACGTCGCCGCCGCCCCGGAATCCCACGTCTGGCAGAGCAATCCGTCGCGGATGCCCCGGACGACGAACGGATTCGCCGTCGAAGCGCCGGCTCCGGACTCGAGGATCCGGACGTTCTTCCCCCACTTCGGCTTCTCGCGCAGCGTCTTCAGCGCCTGTTCCGAGAGGACGGGCGCGACGACCGCCTCGAAGAAGTGCTCCTTGGCGACGACGCGTTCCGCGGTTTCCGCATCGAGCGGAACGTTCAGCGCGAGGATGCCGCCGTACGCGGAGACGGGGTCCCCGGCGACCGCGCGCGTGAAGGCCTCGGCGGCGGTCGCCGCCGTCGACGCCCCGCACGGGTTGTTGTGCTTGATCACGACCGCCGCGGGCGCGGGAAGGTCGCGGACCAGTTCGAGGGCCGCGTCGCAATCGAGGATGTTGTTGTACGAGAGTTCCTTGCCGCCGTGGAACTTCGCGTGCGCGATCGACGGTCCGGTCTTCGCGGCCCCGCGGTACCACGCGCCTTTCTGGTGCGGATTCTCCCCGTATCGGAGGTCTTCGATCTTCTCGTACTGGAGCGCAAGCATCTCGGGCATCCCCTCGCCGCGCGAGCCGAGCCAGGAGGTGATCGCCGCGTCGTAGCGCGAGGTGTGGGCAAAGGCTTTGACCGCGAGCTCGCGCCGCAGCATCTCCCCCACCGTCCCCTCGCGGCGCGACAGCTCTTCGAGCACGCGGTGATAGTCGGCGGGATCCGTGATGACCGTGACGTAACGGTGATTCTTCGCGGCCGACCGGACCATCGCGGGGCCGCCGATGTCGATGTTCTCGATCGCCTCGGCGAGCCGCACCGCGGGATTGGCCACGACCTTCTCGAACGGGTAGAGGTTCACGCAGACGAGATCGATCGGCACGATGCCCTGCGCCGCCGCTTCGCGCATGTGGCGGTCGTCGTCGCGCACGACGAGAATGCCGCCGTGGATCCTGGGATGGAGCGTCTTGACGCGCCCGTCCATGATCTCGGGCGATCCGGTGTGGGAGGCGACCTCGGTCAGCCGGATTCCTGCTCCCTTCAGCGCCTTGGCCGTCCCGCCCGTGGAGAGCAGGTCGATCCCGAGCTCGCTCAAGCTCGTCGCGAATTCGACGAGGCCCGACTTGTCGAAAACGCTCAAAAGAGCCAGGCGGATTTTCATGGGATGAAGATTATAGGAGCGAGGTACTGGATTGGGGAGAGGTCTCAGGGATCAGGATTCAGGAATCAGTGTAGGAAGGGATCAGCTATCAGGCGCCAGGCAGAACGCGGATCAGCGGTCAGCAGCTGAAGCCTGAAAGCTGATAGCTTCTTTACCCGATTTCTGAATCCTGACTCCTGAGCCCAGCCTCAGTATCCAGCCATGTCCATGTCGAGCGGATCGGGGGCGGTCGAAGTCGAGGGATGCGACGTGGGCCCTGAAGGAGAGGCTTCGCCACCCTTCAGGGCAAGCCGGTCGTGGCAGAAGGCGACGCGCGTGAAGCGGCCCTTCAACCGGTGAACGTCGTCCTTCACGTTCTTGCCGGCGATCACGCACTCCTTGATGAGGCGCGCGATCTCCTCCATCTCGGCCTGGTGCATGCCCCAGCGCGTCATCTCCTGGACGCCGAGGCGGAGGCCCGAGGGATTGTTGACCTGCTTCGGGGGGTCGTGCGGCAGCAGGTTGCGGTTGACGATGATGTCGTTCGCGGTCAGGACCTCGGCCGCCTTGCCGCCGCCGCCGTAGGCGCGGACGTTGACGGCGACCTGGTGGCTCTCGGTGAATCCCAGGTCGGCGCACGCGACGTCGAATCCCGCCTTCTGCAGCGAGACCGCGAAGTGCCTGGCGTTGGCGATGACCTGGGCCGCGTACGCCTCGCCGAAATCCTCCATCTCGATCGTCGCGACGAGGAGCGGCGGCAGCGTCATCAGGTGGTGATTCGAGAGGCACCCCGGGAACGCCATGCGGTCGATCTTCTTCCACGGCTCGTCGGCGAGGTTCCCCATCAGGACGCCGCGCTGGGGGCCCGGGAACGTCTTGTGCGTGCTTCCCATCAGGATCTCCGCGCCTTCCTTGAGCGGATCCTGGAAGCGCTTGCCGGCGATCAGGCCCAGCACGTGGGCGCCGTCGTAGATGACCGTCGCTCCGACCTCCTTCGCGACGGGCGCGAGCTCCTTCAGGGGTTCGGGGAAGAGAATGAGGCTCTTCCCGAACACGACAAGGGCCGGTTTCTTCTCGCGCAGCAGGTCTTTCGACGCCGCGACGTCGATCCGGTAGCCGTCCGGCAGGCGCGGGAACTGGAGGATCTCGCGCGTGTACTTGCCCATCCCGCCGATCGCCTGGTGGCTGATGTGGCCGCCGACGGGCAGCGAGTTGACCATCACCGGGGCGCCGCGCGGCACCAGCGACGCGAAGACCACGTCGTTCGCGTTGGTCCCGCTGATCGTGCGGACCTCGACGCGGCTGCATCGGAAGAGGCGGGCCATCCGCTCGCGCACTTCGGCCTCGACGAGATCG
>DASTON010000051.1:0-2401 GCA_035762525.1 Planctomycetota bacterium
ACTCACCGAGCAGGACCCCCAGCTCTTTCTCGTTGTGGCGTGCCTCGTCCGTCCGCCGGTTCGTGATGTCCGTGGCGTGAAGCTCGGCTGCGCCGGCCAGGAAATCATCGATGCGGCTGTTCCACAACGGTTCGAGATCGAGCAGGTGGCCCGCGTTCTCTTGAATGGACCACTTCTGGAAGTGCCGCATCCGGAGAATCTCCGTGGGTAGCGCGCGAAGTCGATCTTCAATCCGGGCCGGAGTGCCTCGCAGCCGCTCGATCAAATCGGGAAGCACTTCCTTCGGCGTGCCGCTCTCGAACCGCCGGTCGAACCAGCGACGACGATCGGTCATTCGGCATCTCCTGGCTATACTGAGCCTCCAAACTGGGCGAGGTCCACGTGCATTTCAAGACGCTTCTGCTCGAAATCAGGTCGGGCCTGGCGATTCTCACGCTCCACCGGCCCGAATCTCTCAACGCGCTGAACTTGGAAATGGGGCGCGAGCTCTTGATGGCGTTCCAGCATCTTCGGGAATCCGAAGCGGTTCGAGCGATCCTCCTCACCGGAGCCGGACGGGCGTTCTGCGCCGGAGGCGACATCAAGGAGATGATTCCGGCCGATGGACGAAAGCCCGGGAGCTTTTTCGAGGAGCCCCTGAAGGCGTTTCACGACGCGATCCTGGCGATCCGGGAGATTCCCAAGCCCGTGGTGGCGGCCGTCAACGGCCACGCCAGCGGCGCCGGATGCAATCTCGCCCTGGCCTGCGACTATCGCGTGGCGGGGGAAGGCGCGCGATTCAACCAGGCCTTCGTCCGCCTTGGGCTCGTCCACGATTGCGGGGGGACCTTCATCCTTCCGCGGCTGGTCGGCTGGGGAAGGGCCTCCGAGCTGATCATGACCGGTCGCGTCGTGCAGGCCCGCGAGGCGCTTCAATGGGGAATGGTGAATGAAGTCGTTCCGGATGATCAACTCATGACTGCGGCCACAGCATTCGCGGAGAAGTTGGCCTCCGGGCCGACCGCTGCCTTCGGGCGAGCGAAGGCGCTCTTGAACCGGAGCCTGGACGCGACCCTGGAGAGCCAGGTGGAGGCGGAACGCCGCGCGCAACTCGAGCTGGGCGGTACCGCCGATTTCCTCGAGGGAATTCGAGCGTTCGTGGACAAGCGTCCTCCCAAGTTCGAGGGGAAGTAGAGGATGGACAAGCCGCGCATTTTCCTGGGATCGTCCGGCAAGCAGGCGAAGCTGCTCCAGGCGCTGACGCGCGGACTCGAGGACGTCGCGCACGTGATTCCCTGGACGACGTCCTTCAATCCCGGGACCACGACGCTGGAGCGCCTTCTCGAGATCGCGCACGAAGTCGACTTCGCCGCGTTCCTGTTCGCGCGGGACGACTGGACGACGGCCGGCGCGTCCGGGTCGCCTCCCCCGGAATCCGGCCAGGCGGCGCCGCGGGACAACGTCGTTTTCGAAGCCGGACTCTTCGGCGGCATCCTCGGCATGCGCCGGACCTTCATCCTCCATGCCAACGGGTCGAAGCTTCCAAGCGATCTCAATGGACTCACGTGCGTGCGATACGGCGAAGCGACGAGCTCCGCCGAGATGAGAGCCATGAACCAGAAGATCCGGAAGGCGATCGAGGCCGAGGGCCGGCTCGCCGGGATCGAAGGACTCTGGTGGCAGTTCTCGCTGACGCAGCGCAGCGAGCGGGAACCCTCCGCCGTGAGCCTCCTGCGGGTCTCGCGCGACCGCGACGGCGCGCTGGAAGTGAACGGCCGGGCGTGGCAGGAGGATGGAACGCTCTCCTCGAGATACTGGAGCGAGGCGTCGAAGGAGAGAAAAGAACCGTCGGGCGTTTTCTATTGCTGGAAGGGCGAGCGGCCGCGCCACCCGAACGCGCCGAAGCTGGAGGGGCTGGGGGAGATTCGAATCGAGTCCGCCGATCGCGCGGCCGGCTACTGGACAACCCGTGCCGACAAGCAGCCGGACGTGAACGAGCGGACGGTCGGCGTCTACCTGCGCGCCGACCCCGCCGACTTGAAGACCCTCGACGGGCGCGAGAACGAGCAGCGCTCGAAGCTCATCGCGGAGCGGCTCAGGGAATGGGAATCGATGAAGAGCGCGTGAGGGCGCGCGCCCCTACGTGGCGGCCGGTTACACCAATGGCAAAAGTGCCGTGGGGGCAGCGTCGCGTCCTCGGCGCCATGGTGCCGGCGCGGATCCGGATCGACAGGCGTTTCTCGACGTGCCCGGGCACCTAGCCGCGCATCGCCCGCTCGATCGTCGCGATCACTGCGATCAGGCTCTCGGCATAGTTCGGGTCCGTCGCGTAGCCGGCGGCGGCGATGCGGCGGGAGAACTCGCGCGGATCGTTCGTCTCGAAGCAGCGCGCGTAGTTGCGGTTGGCGCGCAGCATCTGGCC
>DASTON010000052.1:0-13356 GCA_035762525.1 Planctomycetota bacterium
GCAGATCTACCGGCTGTACCAGGCGGTGATTCCTTCCGCGAAGACGCAGCAGCGGTGCCGGGTGAAGCTCTTCGACTGCCAGGAGGATTTCCAGTACTACGGGCAGGCGCCGGGCGCGGCGGCGTACTGGAGCCCCGGCCAGGAGGAGATCGTCGCGTACCGGTTCGAAGGCGGGAAGGTGACCCTCGACTCAAAGGAGGAGATGACCGTCACCGAAGACCGGACGCCGGAGCAGACGACGTTCAGCATCCTCTACCACGAGTGCTTCCACCAGTACATGTACTACCTGATGGGGCGCGACCGCGGCGTCTACGTCCCCAGCTGGCTCAACGAGGGGATGGGCGACTACTTCTTCGGCGGCCGCTGGGAGAAGTCGAAGTTCGTCATCGGGCCGAACGAGTGGCGCCTGAAGACGATCGTCTCGGCCGTCAAGAAGAACAAGCACGTCCCGCTCGAGAAGATCTTCCGCTACACGCAGATGGACTACTACGCGAATGCCGGGCTGTGCTACGCCGAGGGATGGGCGATCAACTACTTCTTCATGAGCGATGTCGGGAAGAAGGCCGGCTACCACCTGATCCCGTCGAAGATGTTCGAGGGCCTCAAGAAGAACCCGGACTGGAAGAAGGCGACGGACGCCGCCTTCGCGGGCATCGACATCAAGAAGATGGAAGAGGAGTGGAAGGCCTTCGTCCTGGGGATGGAGAAGCTGCTGCCCAAGGGCTCTCTAGAGGAGGAAGACAAGAAAGACTAGCTCCCAGCTCCAAGCCCCCTGCTTCCAGCTGGGCTGCAAGCTGCAAGCTTCAAGCCCACAGCTTCGAAGCTTCGGAGCCTCTGGCTCGCAGCTCGAAGCTTGAAGCCCAGCGGGGAGCTGGAAGCAAGAAGCCGGGAGCTTTCCACGAGCCTAGTACTTGCGCTCTTTCCACTTCAAGAAGGCTTCAATGAACGGGTCTATGTTGCCGTCCAGCACCGCCTGCGCGTTCCCCGTCTCCGCTCCCGTGCGGTGGTCCTTGACGAGCGTGTACGGCTGGAGCGTGTAGCTCCGGATCTGCGACCCGAACGCGATCTCGCCCTTCTCGCCGTACAGCTTGGCCAGCTCCCCCTCGCGCTTCGATTCCTCCAGGCGGCGCAGCTTCGCCGCGAGCGCGCGCATCGCCACCTTCCGGTTGAGGACCTGCGACCGCTCGTTCTGGCACTGGACGATGATGCCCGACGGGAGGTGGGTGATCCGGATCGCGCTCTGGGTCTTGTTCACGTGCTGGCCGCCCGGGCCGCCGGCGCTGTACGTGTCGATCTTGAGATCGTTCTCGTCGATGTCGATCTCGATGTCCTCGTACTCCGGCACGACGTCCACGCTCGCGAAGCTGGTGTGGCGGCGGTGGTTCGCGTCGAACGGCGAGATGCGGACGAGCCGGTGGACGCCCACCTCGCTCTTGAGATACCCGAACGGGTACTTGCCCCGGATTTCGAGCACGACCCGCTTGATCCCCGCTTCTTCGCCCGGCTGGGTGTCGACCAGGGTCGTGGAATAGCCGTTCTTGTCGAGCCAGCGCTGGTACATGCGGAGCAGGATCGCGGCCCAGTCCATCGAGTCGACGCCGCCCGCGCCGGCGTGGATCGACAGGAAGACGTCGCGGCCGTCGTTGGGCCCGTTGAACAGGGTCACGAGCTCCAGGGCCTCGACGCGCGGCGCGAGGACTTCGAGCTTCTTGCCGGTGTCGACGATGTGGGCGCGGTCCCTGACCTCGTCGCTCATCTCGAGGAGGCCGACTTCGTCCTCGATCTCGCGGCTGAGCGAGCGGACGCCGTCGACGGTGGCGGTGAGGCCCTTCAGCTCGGAGACGGCTTTCTGGGCGCCCTCGGCGTCGTTCCAGAAGTCGGGCGCGGACATGCGCGCCTGGATTTCGCGGACGCGCGCCTCCTTGCGGCCGACGTCAAAGGGAATCCCGGAGGGCTTCGAGGCGGCGGACGAGTTCCCGGTAGGACGCGAGCAGTTCGTCTTTCATAGCGGCCTGATCCTAGCGCCTTTGCACCCGGCCCGCTAGGTCCGCCGCCGCGTCGCCAGGAGGATCGCCAGGATCGCCGCGGTCCCGCCGGCGATGGCGAGGTTGACGGTCCGCGCCGAGCTTCCGCCGTCGGAGGCGCGCGTGACCCGCCGGGACGACCCCCCGGGCTCGGGCCCGACCGCGGCCGCGGGGTCCTCCCGGATCTCCCGCAGCGCCGCGAGGAGCCGGTTCACGCGCGCCGCCAGCGAGGGCTCCTGCGATCGCACGCGCTCGAGCGCGGCCCGGGCGTCGCGCCCCCGGTCGAGGGCCCGGGCGGCGTGCAGGCGCTCGGCGATCTCGAGACGGAGCGCGGGAACCAGGCCGTCGTCGGCCATCGCCTCGCGCAGGGCGGCGCGGGCGCCGGGTATCGGCAGCTTGAAGAGAAGGTCGATCTCGAAGCGCTGCTGTTCCAGGGAGGTCCCTTCGCGCAGATGGGCGCCCAGCGCGCGGGCCGCCTCTTCCGTTCCCTCCGAGAACAGGCGCTGGTCGAGGGAGCGTCCCACGTCGTCGGCCCGGGCGGAGCCCGCGCGCGCCAGCAGCAGGGCGGCGCGCACGCGGGTGTCGGCCGGCTCCGCGGCGTCCAGCGCGATCCGCTCCGCATCCTCGGCCCAGGTCCGGTCTTCGAGGCCGAGCAGCGTCTCCGCAACGTCGAGGCGGCGCGCCGTCGGGAGGCGGTCGGCCCGCATGGCGTCGCCGAGGAGCGTGCGCGCCTGGCCGGGCGCGATCTGTTCCACGGCCTGGCCGAGCCGGAGGACGATCTCGGCGGATTCCGCGGGGGTGTTGGCCGTGCCTTCCAGCCGGCGGAGGAGCGTCCTGATCTCCTCGCCGGGGTCTTGAACGAGCGTCAAGGCCAGGAGGATGGCGACCATCAACGACTCCATCGTACCCCCGACGGGAAACGCCATGCAACCTTCCGGTGCGGTGAGGGCTCTCATGTTCGAAAGGAGCTTCTCATGAAGGGCAACAGCCTCTGGATGGGGATCGCGGCCGGAATGGTTCTCGCGTTCGGATGCACCGGTCTCCTTCAAGGCCGCGAGCCGGCCGCCCACGCCGCGCCGCAGTCCGTCGACAACCAGGGCCGCTACGCGCTGGCGGTCGGAGGGTCCGAAGCGAACCGGAACGATTTGCTTTGGGTGCTCCACGAACACCCGCCCCATCCCAGTCTCAGGCCCGCGCGGGGCGGCGACGATTTCTCGAAGCCGAACCAGATCACCCTGTGCCTGTTCAAGGCCGAGCGCCAGGGGGAGAAGATGAAGCTGGTCGCGGCCCGGGACATCGCCTGGGACATCGAATTCCAGAATCTGAACCAGGAGCAGCCGGACGCGAAGTTCGTTTACGAGCACTTCAAGGACCTGGCGGCCAGGAACGCGAAAAAGTAGTCCGTTCTCATGCAACCCGCGGGGCCCAACCGGGGTCACACTATCGATGTTCCTGAATCGTGCAGGACCCTGCGCTCCCGGACCGTCTAGAAAGCCGAGGCCCCGGGCGCCTCCCTAATCGCTTGACAGTTTTCCAGAAGCGATTGTGTAATTGCGGGCTCGGGATTCCCCCAGGAGACGGTTATGCAGAAATGGACGTACTTTTCGATGGGCGTGATGGCGGCGCTGATCCTGCTGCTCGGCGGGGCGCTCCTCATGCAGGGCCGGGAGCCGGCGGCCTACGCGGCGCCCCAGAGCGTCGACAACCAGGGCCAGTTCATCCTGGCGACTGGAAGTTCGGAGCCCAACCGCTACGATATGCTATGGATCCTTCACAAGCACGATCCGCATCCGAAGCTGAAGCTTCGGGGGGACGAGGAGGGCGGCATCCTGAAGGGCCAGCAGATCACCCTGTGCCTGTACAAGGTCGAGCGGCAGGGCGAGAGGATGAAGCTGGTGGCCGCGCGCGACATCGCCTACGACATCGAGCTCCAGGATTACAACCAGGAGAATCCGACGGCGAAGGAAGTGCTGGAGACGCTGAAGAAGCGGATGCGGAAGGACTAGCCCTGTAGGACTCGCTTCGCTCGCCTGCAGGGCGGAGCGCTGCACGGAGGTGCATCGATGGTCGAGTATTTCTCGTTCGAAGAAGTGATGCGGGAGCTTGAGCTGTCCGAGGAAGACCTCAAGAGGATGGTCTCCGAAGGAGAGCTCCGGGCCTTCCGCGACGAGAACAAGATGAAGTTCAAGCGGGAAGACGTGGAGCACCTCAAGAAGGGGCGAATCACCGAGCCGACGATCATCCTCCCGAGCACGCCCGGCGCCACGCAGGACGACACCGTCCTGGACCTGGACGTGAACACGGAATCCGCGAACCTCGAGGTCTCGCAGTCGCGCGGCCGCGGGCCTTCCGACGAAGACCTGCTCGTCGCCTCCGACGCGCCCTCGGGCGGCGGCGCTCCCGCCGAAGACGAGGACGCGGGCCTCACGACCGAGCCCCTCAAGCTGGCGGACGAGGTCGAGACGGCCGAGACCGTCGAGACCGAGCCCGTCACCGAGGAGGCCGTTCCCGCGCGGCGGCGCTCGACGATGCAGCGCACGTCGGGCCGCCGGTCGACCGGCGGTTCCGCGGCGGCCACGGAGGACGACCTCGAGCGGCGCCGGGGCTCCCCGCTCTGGACCGCGCTGACCCTGGTGTCGTTCGTCCTGGCGGCGTGGGCGGGCGTCTTCGCCTACGACATGCTGCGGTTCCAGGCCGGCGAGAAGCAGCCGACGGCGCTGACCGCGGGCGTGGCGGAGTTCCTGCTCGGCCAGTTCTACGGCGACGTCAACTGGAAGAAGCACCACCTGGACCGGATGCCGGAAGGCCCGAACGGCAGGGTGAAGCCTCCGTTCACGATGGGCAACGAGGGCGACCGGTATTACATCAAGCACCGCGATTACGAGAAGGCCTCGTTCATGGAGGCGTACCAGGCGCCCAAGTAGCCGGTTTTCAAGCCATCACGACGGCCGGAGCCGAGAGGTTCCGGCCGTTTCTTTTTAGGATCGATTCTCGATTGGGGACGTCGCGGACGCGATCCGGAGAATTGTGAAAGTCCTCGCAGGAGATCGCAGGAGGCCTCGGGCTCTCCAGGAACCCCAAACTGAGTTGGGTCGTGCGGCTCGTGAGAGGAATCGGACAATCGAGAATCCAGAATCGAGAATCGGTCAGCGTCTTGGGCAGCCGACGAGGTGGTCGTTCACCAGTCCCGCCGCCTGCATGTAGGCGTAGCAGATCGTCGATCCCACGAACGTGAACCCGCGCGATTTGAGATCGAGGCTCATCGCATCCGATTCCTTCGACTTGGGCGGCACTTCCTTGATCGACTTCCACGCGTTGCGGATCGTCTTCCCGCCGGTGAAGCGCCAGATGTAACGGTCGAAGCTGCCGAACTCCTTCTGGAGCGCGAGGAAGGCGCCCGCGTTCCGGATCGCCCCCGCGACTTTCATCCGGTTGCGGACGATGCCGGCGTCGGCGAGGAGGCGGCGCACGTCGGCCGCGCCGAACCGCGCGACGCGCCGGGGATCGAATCCCGCGAAGGCGCGGCGGAAGTTCTCGCGCTTGTGGAGGATGGTCCGCCAGCTCAAGCCGGCCTGGAATCCGTCGAGCACCAGGTACTCGAAGTGGCGGCGGTCGTCGCGCGCCGGCACGCCCCATTCCTCGTCGTGGTAGCGGTCCATGAGGGGATCGTCTCCGGCCGGCCAGCAGCGGCGGTTGGGGGGCATCGAAGTTCTCCATAGAGTTCAGACAGAAGACTTCGGACTGCAGAGGAAGGCGGCAGTTTACCGATCTGAAGTCTGCAGTCGGAAGTCCGAAGTCTCACCCCCCCCACTTCTCTTTTCGCTTGACATTCCGTATTTTATGATTTATAACTTACACAGTTGCGGGCCCCGCGCGGGGCCGCAGGGTCAGGCTCACAGGAGAGGGGGTTGCCATGTCCGTCCGTCTTTCGTCCATCCTCGCGCTCGCCGTCGCCGCGTCGTCCGCCATCGGGTGCGCCACCGTGTCGTCCGAGAAGTACGCCCGGGACATCGCGGCCCTCCGCGACTACAACGACACGCTCGTGCGCCGCAACCAGGCGCTGGAAGCCCAGAACGAGGGCATGGGCCGGCAGCTCGACGACGTCACGCTCGCCCGCACGACGGACGAGCTCTACAGCCAGCTCGCGCGCCAGCTGCAGACGGCCCTGGACTCGCTCCGCAACGGCGAGACCGGCGGCATGAACTACAACGCGAAGACCGGCGCCTGGGAGATGGGCACCGACCTCCTCTTCGACAGCGGCAGCGACAAGATCAGCGCCAAGGGCACCGAGATCCTGAAGAAGTTCGCCGACGCCCACAAGGACAAGGCGTTCCACTTCCGCATCGTCGGCCACACCGACTGCGCGAAGATCGCGAAGAAGGGGACGAAGGAGCTCCTCGACACCGACACCAACATGGAGCTGTCGACCATCCGCGCGATCGCCGTCATGGGCGCGCTCAAGAACTTCGGCATTCCGGAATCGTCGTTCGCCGAGTGCGTCGGCAAGGGCAACCGCGAACCCTGCGCCGCGAACGACCGCAACCCCGCCAACATGAAGAAGAACCGCCGCGTGGAGATCTACGTCCTCACCGTGTCCGGCTCGATGAAGACGTCCTCGCCCCGGCGGGAGGCGCCCGCCAAGAAGGACGTGACGACCAAGTAGGTCCATCGACTCGCTTCGCGCGACCGGGTAGACTTGAAAGCCTCCGCCGGATGGCGGGGGCTTTTCCTTTTCCGGCATGCTGAATCCCGACGCGCGCCGCTCGCTGCTGGCCATCGCCCGCGAGTCCGTCGAGGCCGCGGTGCGGGGCGTCCTTCCGGCCGACAGCGTTCCCGAGAATCCCGCGCTTCACCGGCCGGGCGCGGCCTTCGTCACGATCCGCCACGGCGGAGACCTGCGCGGCTGCATCGGGCACCTCGTCGCGGAGCAGCCGCTGTGGATTTCCGTCCGCGAGATGGCCGCGGCCGCCGCGACGCGCGACGACCGGTTCGCGCCGGTCTCGCCCTCCGAGCTCGCGAACGTGTCGATCGACATCAGCGTCCTCTCCCCCCGCCGGCGGCTCGAGGGCCCGGAGCACGTCGTCATCGGCCGGGACGGACTCTACGTCCGCCGGGAGGCGCACTCGGGGCTCCTGCTTCCGCAGGTCGCCTCAGAGCACGGCTGGTCGGTCGAGGAATTCCTGGCCCAGACGTGCCGGAAGGCCGGGCTGCCCCTCGATGCGTGGAAGGATCCGGCGGCGATCGTCGAGTCGTTCACCGCTGAAGTGTTCGGCGACGTCGCCTAAGTCCAGGAACCGGACGATCCCCCGCCCTGGAAGTCGGGGCTCCGGCCCACCCGCCGAGCGCTTCGGGCCACCACAAAGCCGCCCCCGAATTCACCCAGCTTTCGATGAATCACCACGATGTAGACGATGGCGCCGACGAGATAAAACCACCAGAGAACCAGCGGCCTCCGCCCGCGATATCGCCGGATGTCCGACGGCAGCCGATAGTCGCCCCGCACGGCGGTCACCACCGCCGCCAGCCCCGCGAACGTTCCCGCGCCGATCCGGCCGTCGAAGAAAAAGGGCGCCATCTCCTCCTGGAAGATCCGCTCGCGAAGCGACGCGGGCAGCTTCCGTTCGACGTCGTTTCCGGCCACGAAGTGAGCGCGGCGGTCCTGGACGGAGACGACCATGAGCAGGGCGTTCCGCCGCTCCGAGCGCGCGAATCCGTTGGCGCGCGCGACCTCGTCGGCGAATTCCCCGATCTCCCGTCCCCCCGTCGTGTCGACCGTGAGCAGGGCGACGTCGACGCCGTTCGACTCCTTGATTTTCCGGATCATGTGGAGCCCAGTCTCTTCCTGCTCCGGATGGAGCACGCCGCCCCGATCGACGACCGGAGTCTCTAGCCGGGGGATGTCCTGCGGAGCCGGAAGAAGAAGGGCGTACAGCAGGAGCACGGCTATTTACCGATCACCACGTCGTCTGAAAGTTCGTTCCGGTCGTCGTCTTTCCGCGGAAAATGCGTCGCCAGGAGCGCGCCGGCTTCGCGGACCGTCGCGATGATCCCGTCCGCCGGACGCCCCGCCTTGATGCCGTCGAGGAGCACCTTCACCTCGTGGCTCCACGTCTCGGGCGGCACCTTGTCATTGATCGCCCGGTCCGCCAGGACGATCGCCTCGTGTTCGTAGAGCGAGATCATGAGAAGCACGCCCGTTGCGCCCCCGGTCTTGGCCATGCCGAGCCGCGAAAACTCGCGCTTCGCGCGATTCCAGGCCCCTCGTTCCTTCGCCGCGCGCCTCGGCGGGATGAGACAGGCCCCGAGGAGCAGGACGCCCAGGGCCACCGCGATCGATATCAAGCCCTCGATGAGATCCGGATGACCCCACGTCGCGGCATGAAGCAGGGCCCACGCCGTCCCGCCGGCGGCCAGTCCCGCGATCGCGCCCGCGAGCCACGACCAGGGCGTGCTGCGACCGACGACCAGGACCCGGATCTCGCCCGAGGTCTTCAATTCGGATTCCGCGATCGCGGCGCGGATGCGCTCGCGATCTTCGGTTGTCAGGAAGTTCTTGGGCTTCACCATGATCCGCCCGCGCCTCCGCCGCCGAAGGATCCGCCGCCGCCCGACCAGCCCCCTCCTCCGCCGCCGCCCCAGCCGCCGCTCCGGCCTCCGCCGCTGATCATTCCGCCGAGCATGTAGCCGGTGAAGAATCCCCCCCATCCGCCCCGGCTTCGCGACATCAGGAAGATGAAGACGATGATGAGAATCAGGCCCCCCCAGCCGAAGGTCTTTTTCCGCTTGGCGACCGCGGGGTTGCCCTTGTATTCGCCCTTGACCGCGGCCGCGACCGCCTTCAAACCGGCCAGGGCGCCTCCGCCGGGGTCCCCCGACTTGAATTTCGGGACCATCTCGTCGCGGATGATGCGCGACGCGAGGGCGTCCGGGAGCTTCCCTTCGAGCCCCTGGCCCACCTGGATCCACACCTTGCGGTCGTCCACGGCGACCACGATGAGCGCGCCGTTGCTCGTGCCGCGCTGACCGATCCCGTTGGCCCGGGCGGTCTCGAGCGAGTAGTCGAAGATGTCCTTGCCGCCGGTCGTCCGGACGACCAGCAGGACGACCTGGGTGGAATCGCTGGATTCGAGAGCGGCGGAAACCGTCCGCGCCTCCTGGAGCTGCGCGGGCGTGAGAACGCCGGCGAGATCCACGGCCGGCGACGACAGCCGGGGAATGTCCTGCGGCGCCAGGAGGAGCAGCGCCGCAGCGGCGAGCAGGGTCATCGCGCTAGAACTTCACCTCGGGCGCCTTTTGCGCCTCCGGCGCCGCCTGGAAGACGGCCTTGTCCGCCTTGAATCCGCCGCAGAAGGGAAGCCAGCCCCACTTTCGGACCTTCGCGTTGTACGCGGCGGCCGAGGCGTTGTAGTCCTTGCGGGTGATGGCGATCCGGTTCTCCGTCCCTTCGAGCTGCGCCATCAGGTCGCGGTACGCTTCGGTCGCCCGCAATTGCGGATAGGCTTCCGTCGCGATTCCCGTAAAGGCGCGCATCGTGGCAAACAGCTCGGAATTCAGCCGATCGAGCTTTTCCGCCTGCGACGGATCGCGCGGCGTCTCCTTCAGCTCTTTCGCCACCGCGAGCAGATGATTGCGCTTCTCGGTGACCTTGATCAGCGTTTCGCCCTCGTACTTGCCCGCCCCCTCGACCGTGTTCACGAGGTTGGGAACCAGGTCGAGACGCCGCTGAAGATTGGTCTCGATGTCGGCCCACTTCGCCTTGGCCTGCTCGTCCAGATCGATCATCTGGTTGCGATAGGAATACGCGCACCCGAAGAACCCGAGGCCCGCGAGAACCAGTCCTGCCGCCAACGCGCCGATCGCTTTCATGTCAAACCCTCCGTTGTTGCGTCACTATAGCCGCATTCCCTGAGACTTCCACAGGGAAGGCTCGTTACCGGAATTGACTTCGCCCATACCTTTACCCATCGTATTCCCGACGGGGACCCATTCCTATGTGCTATAATGAACGGCGAATTATCAGGGGCTGACCGTGTCCAAGAGGGTCAAGGAAACCTATCCCAGGCTCGGCGAAATTCTCGTCCGGAAGGGGGTGGCCAAGGCCCGCCACATCGACGAAGCCCTCAGGGTCCAGCGCCAGAGCCTCCACGAGGACGGGAACGCCCCCCGCCTGGGCGACATCCTTGTCAAGCATAACGTACTGAGCCCCACGGTGATACGCGAGATTCTCGAAGAGCAGAAGCTCGGCCGGGGCGAAAAGCGCGTCCTTTCGATCGACCTCCGGGGCAACGACGAGGTGGCGGTCCTGGAGATCGCGGGTCGCCTCGACGAGACCAAGCAGGAGCACGTTTCGCGGGTCTTCGAGCGGTTGATGAACCGGGGTTTCTGCAGGGTGCTCGTGGATTGCCGGCAGCTGGTCTACCTCGACAGCCACGGGGTGTCGGCCTTCGTGGCGTACATCGACGAGGCGCGCGCGCGGGGCGGGGACGTCAAGTTCTTCGGCCTCAATCCAGACGCCCAGTACACGCTCGACCGGCTCGGCCTGAACGCGTACCTGCAGACCTTCGAGGCTGAAGATGAGGCGGTCCGCGCCTTCGAGCTGCCCATCGACGAGTACATGTCCCGCGGCAGCCTAGGCGAGTACGTCTCGATCGACGTCCAGAAGACCTTTCATCTGTCGTACTGCCCCAGCCTGGAGAGCGTCGACGATGAAGACAAGGTCTACTTCGAGAGCAAACGTCACGCGCGCGACGCCGGCAAGAACGCGTGCCGCAAGTGCCGTCCTTAGGGCCGGGCTGCTCCTCGCTCTCCTGACCGCCTCCTGCCAATCGACCGGTTCACCTTCCGCTTCTTCGACGCTGATCCGCTACTCGGTGAAAAAGGGCGGAGATGCGGCCGCGCCCAAGTTCGTGGTGGAGGCCGCGCTTCACTCGAAAGGATCCCCGGCCGCGTCTCACATCCTGGTCGCCTACGGTCCGAAGTGGGTGACGCTCAGCTTGGGCGAAGCACAAGAGGGAGCCAAAGACGTCGAGCTGGCGGTCGACAGCGACGATCCGGTTCCCGTGGACGTGGGCACCTTCTCCGGCCTGATCCTGGCGGTCCGGTGTCGCGACGGCAAGGAGGCAAAGATCGAAGTCGAGTTCTTGGTCTATCGAGCCCGAGACGGGAAGATCATCGGAAAGGAGAAATCGAAGGCTTCCCTGGACAACGGCGCCAGCCACGACGTTCCCCTGCCCTGGTGAGACCCCTCTCTGTTCTTCCTATAGTCAGCAACCCTCTAAGAATCATCTTCTCAGCAGTAAGACTCTTGGACCTCTGAAACTACCGTTGAAGTATCTTGTATCTCATTGTGCCACAGCTGTTTGTGAAATAATTGGGATGTGAAAGTCGCCGGAACCGCTTGGGAAACGGCACCCCTCAAGGATGTTGAAGTGTTGGGGAATCAACCCGGGACGCAAGAGATTATGCCGGGTTTGTGAAGAGTCTTGAAGGGTTGTCGGAAGATTCCACAGGACTTCAACGGGTCCGCTCCCACTGAAGCGTCTCGCGATTCAAGAAGTAGTGGAGACCGATCAATCTCATCGAGACGCACAGGGCATAGGCGAGTGAGAACGCCTCCAACAACCCTCGTGCCCAACTAAATGGAATTTGCGGGAGCACCAAGGCTGACGCGCCCCACCACGCCAGCAGCAGGCCGGAGACCAGGACGACCGTGACTAAATAAGACCGGGCCGCTCGCAAGGCGTTTTGGATCACGATGAACGGGTTGAGGACGGCATTGCCTCCGAAAAAGGACCAGATCAGCAACGCCATCGGGAGGTACGCCATCCCCACCGTCGCCAAGACCCATGAAATCGGCTCGAACCACGCAGGGGAATTTGGAACGGCCTGGGGAATCGGGCCGCTCAAGAAGAGGGTCACCACTCCGAAGCCCTTGCGCCCGAGGTTTCCGAAATCGGCGTAGATGCACCGCAAGGCGATGAGCGGCAGGAAAGAAACCACATAAGGTCCCAGAATTCCAAAAACGCTCTCCAGATAGGCGAGCGAGCTGGGGTGTTCCGGCCAAGCCGGGAACGAGTCCTTGCCCGCCATGCTGGACTCGAGAATGCTCTGCAGGAACAGGGCGAAGTAGAGAACGAGCGCCGCTTGGAAACACGCGGCCACCCAGCCGGAGATGGGGAATAACCACGCCAAGATCTGAGGAAGGACGTAGGCCGCCACGGAGGCGACCAGGACCCAGAGGTTGTTTCCTCGAAGGGGATAGGCGAAGGCGCGCAGAAACGCGTTTCTCATGGCCAGACCCGCGGCTGTGCCGGCCGCTACGCTTCGGGCGTGGAGCGTATCAGCCGGCGCAGCGATTCGATCTCCGTGCGCATGGCTTCGTCTTCCGCGAGGCCGGCTTCGACCCGCTTCACGGCGTAGACCACCGTGGAGTGATCCTTGCCGCCGAAGAGCGATCCGATCTCCGCCAGCGAATGGGCCGTCAATTCCCGGCACAGGTACATGGCCACCTGCCGCGCCTTGGACGTCGACTTGGTCCAGGTCCGGGCGCGGAGATCGGCGACCTTCTTGCCGTAGTACCGGGCCACCACGTCCTGGACGCGCGGGATGCCGAGCCGCGACGCCGCCTGCGCCGAAGCGTCCTTCAGGGCTTCGCGGGCGAGCTCGAGATCGACGGGCCGCTCGGAGAGCGTGGCGTACGCGATGAGCTTGTTCACGGCGCCCTCGAGCTCGCGGATGTTCGTGTCGACGGCCGCCGCGATGAACGAGAGGACTTCGTCGGGAATCCCCCGCTGCTTCAGCTCGGCTTTCCGGCGGAGGATCGCGACGCGCATCTCGAACGTCGGCGGGTCGATCCGCGCCTCGAAGCCGGCGAGGAAGCGGGACACCAGCTGCTCCTTGAGGGTCCGGATTTCCTTGGGGCCGGAGTCGCTCGAGAGCACGATGCGCCGCTGCCCGAGGTGGAGCGCGTTGAACGTGTGGAAGAACTCCTCCTGGCTCGAGTCCTTGCCCGCCAGGAAGTGGACGTCGTCGATCACGAGGACGTCGGCGCCCCGCATGCGGCGGCGGAATTCCTCGATGCGCGTCTTCTGGAGCGCGGCGATGTACTCGTTGACGAAGCTCTCACACGACAGGTAGAGGATGCGCGCGTGCGGATTGCGCGCGAGGATCGCGTGGCAGATCCCCTGGAGGAGGTGGGTCTTCCCGAGGCCCACGCCGCCGTGGACGAAGAACGGGTTGTAGACGGTCCCGCCCCCTTCGGCGACCGAGAGGGCGGCCGCGTGGGCGACGCGGTTCGAGGGGCCCGAGACGAACGTGTCGAACGTGTAGGCCG
>DASTON010000053.1:0-8203 GCA_035762525.1 Planctomycetota bacterium
CCGAAACGCACCTCGTCTCGTGGGATCCCGGCGACCTCCAGTCGCTGATGTCGGCGGATCCCGCGTTCGGACTCGTCTTCATGCGCGCCGTGGTCGGAAAACTCTCCGGCCGGCTTCATTCCGCTTCCGAGGCGGTCTACACCCTGCTCCAGGCGATGGCGCGATGAACCCCGGCGACCGCCAGGCGTTCGAGGAACTCGCCTATCCGCATCTCGACTCGGCCTACCGCACCGCGCTGCGCATGACGGGCCAGCCCGCGTCGGCCGAGGACCTCGTCCAGGAGGCGTTCCTGCGCGCGTTCCGCGCCTTCAGCCAGTTCGAGCGCGGCACCAACTTCAAGGCGTGGCTCTTCCGCATCCTCACCAACGTCTTCCTCAACGACTACCGGAAGAAGTCGCGCGAGCCGCAGTCGACCGACTTCGCGGAGGTCGAGCCCGCGGACCCCGGCACCGAGACCCGCGAGTTCAAGGCGGAGGAGGTCGAGGCGATCCGCGCCCATCTCGGCGACGAGGCCGTGAAGGCGCTCGACCGCCTGCCCGCCGATTTCCGGCTCCCGTTCCTCCTCTCCACGTTCGAAGGATTCTCGTACAAGGAAATCGCGTCGATCCTCAACGTCCCCATCGGAACCGTCATGAGCCGCCTGTTCCGCGCGCGGCGGCTTTTAAAAATGGACCTCTTGGAATATGCGAAGGCTTCCGGGTATTTAAAGGACCGGAAGTAAGAGATGAACTGCAGCGACGCCCGCGGCCGGCTCGATCCCTACCTCGACGGCGAGCTGGAGATGGACGAGAACGTCCAGGTCCTCCGCCATCTCGAGGGATGCACCGGCTGTTCGACGCGCTTCGAGAACGAGCGCCTTCTCTTCGATGACTTGAGGCGCCTGGGCTCCTCGGGCGCCGCCCCAACCACGCTGCGGGATCGCATCTCCGGCCAGATCGCCCAGGCCCGCACCGCCTCGCGCCCCTGGCCCTTCGCGCGCGCGCTGGTCCCCGCGGCGGCCGCCGCGGTGCTCCTCGCCGTCTTCGTCACGTTCTTCACCGCCCAGCCGGTCGAGTCCATGGCCCGCCGCGCGGTCGCCTGGCACGACGGCGCCGCCGCCTCTGTGGTTCCTGTCTCCACCGCTCCACAGCTGGTGAACTTCTACGATTCCAAGGGGATCAAGGCCTGCATCCACGAGGAGCGGGTCAACCAGCGGATGAGCTACGCCTACAAGTCGGCGTGCGTGGACAAGTCCGGGCCCGGCGGATCCGACATCGCCTGGTGGGTCGCCGCGTGCCCGAAGTCCGGATGCCGGATGTCGCACGCGTGCTTCCCGGTGCCCGCCAGCTTCGAAAAGGTGTGGCCGGACGGCAAGCGCAAGACGTTCAAGTTCGGCGACAAGACCGTCTTCATGAACCACCGCAACGGCCAGGTCTGCCTCTTCGTCTTCGACAACTCGAAAGAAGCCGATCGCTTCCTGACCTCGAGGTAGGTCGCGGTTCGCACTCCGTGATGCGTCATGCGTGATGCGAGAATCGTGGTACGAACTCACGCAAAATAAAAAACCCCGGTCCGTGTGGGACCGGGGTTCTTGTAAGAGGCTCTTCGTTCTATTCGTCGTCCGGCGTCTTGGCCGCCCGCTTCGTATTCACCCGGCGGATCGTCTCCACCTCGAGCCGCTGGACCGGGGTGAGCCTGGCGTTGCCGAGCGCCTCGGCGGTCGCCGCCTCGACGTTCAGGTCGCCGTCCAGGAGCTGCTTCTTCAGGTTGTCGAAGACCTCCTTCGAGGGCTCCATGTCGACCGTGCGGAAGATCAGCGCCAGGGACTTCGCGAACTGGACCCGCGCGCTGATCTGACCCTTCGCCTGCTCGGGATCCTCGGACTTCATCGCGAGGGCCTTCGAGAGCACGTCCACCGCGCGCTGGTCGCCGAACCGGCCGAGGGCGCGGGCCGCCGCCACGCGGATCGGGTCGGGCCGCAGGACCGTCGGGTCGACCGTCTTGATGAGCGCGTCCACCGCCTCCTTGAACGCCAGGTGCGTGTTCTGCGGATCGATGTTCGCCAGCGTCTCGGCCGCCCCGAGGGCCAGCCGGTCGGCGCGGTCCTTCGAGTCCTTCTGGGCCTCGGGCGCGCTGAAGAGCCGCTCCATCAGGCCGCGGAACTCGATGAGGCCCGCGTTCTTCATGATGAAGCCCTGGCCCGTGGGGCCGAAGACCGTCTTCGACTCCTCGAGCTCGGCGGGCGAGTCGGCCAGGATCACGCGGGGGATCGCGCGGGTCCGCACGTCGTCCCGGAGCGTGTCGAACACCGTCTCCACGATCTTCTTGCGGGAGGACGGCTCCTCCTTGAAGTAGATCTGGCCCGCGACCTTGCGCTGGATCAGGATCACGTCCTCGGTGGGGAACCGCTTCGCCTTGATGACGCCCTCGCCGCCCGTCGGCGCGATGTCCACGAACAGGTTGGCCTGCTCGAGGATCTTCTTGAGCGAGTTGATGTAGGTCCGGTCGGCGTCGTCCTGGACGTCGTAGATGACGAGCGCGGTGCGCACGCCCGACTCGCCCAGCGCGTCCACGAGGCTCTGGATGACGAGCTGGTGGCCGAGGCGCTCCTCCTTGGGATTGAGCATGGCGTAGCAGGCCGCCGCGGCGTACCGCACGCGCTTGTCCTCGTGCGTCAGGGCCAGCGTGATCGAGCCGCCGGGCGAGGCGGCCGCGTCGCCGCCCGCCGTGGGCAGGTCGTCGGAGCGCCCTTCCGTCTTCAGGGACTCGAGGATCTCGACGGCGACCTGCGCGTTCCCGTCCCGCAGGCACCGGCCCAGGGCGTCGTACAGGTTGTTCCGGCCGACGGCCTTCGCGGAGACCAGGTTCCGGTCGGCGCCCTCGAGCCACTTCTTGAGCGTGTCGAGGTGGTCGGGCAGGAAGCCGGGGTCGTTGCCCTTGAGGGCGGCCTCGGCCGCGGCGACCGCGTTCTCCGCGTCGATCGCCTGCTGGAAGTGGACGCACGCCAGGAGGGCCCACGCGCCGGCCGGCGGCTTCTCGGGGTCGAGGGCGATCGCGTCGTTCAGCGCCTCCTCGGCGTTCTGCTGCGACCAGGCGAAGCGCGGGACTTCGCGCTCCGTCAGCGTGTCCTTCTCCTCGTCCCATCTCCAGACGAGCCACGCGCGGTTCCAGACGTGGACGGCCGCGGGGCTGCCGTTGTACAGGTTCTCGGCGAAATCGTAGTAGTAGTCCTTCGCGTCCTTCCACTGCTCCTCGGACTGGCGCGTGATCTTGATGAGCGCCTCGGCGGCGAGCTTCTTCACCTCGGGCGTCTCGTTCGCGTTCAGCTGGGCGCGCCGGAGCGCGGGCACCGTCCGGTCGTCCTTGATGTTGCCCAGGACGACGGCGGCGTTCCGCCGCATCGTGGGATTCTTCGAGTTGAGCGCCTCCGCCACGGCGAGGCTGACGTCCGTCCCCATCTCGGTCAGCGTGAGGATGATGCGCGAGCGGAAGAGGTCCTCCTGCCCGTGGGCCAGGTAGGGGACCAGGAACCGCGCCGCGTAGGGGCCGATGTTCTTGAGGTGCCACCGCGCGCTCGCCTGGACGTGGAACTCGTTGTCGCGGAGGGCCTCGATGTAGTCCTGGACGGTCTTCTTGCCGCCGCGCTGCCGCTCGCCCACCGGCTTGGCCAGCTCGAAAAGGCGGTAGCCGAGGCTCCGGATCTTCTCGTCCTTCGAGTTCATCATCCCGGTGATGACGTCGTCGCCCACGCGCTTGATGTAGGCGTAGACGAGGTCGTTCGACGGCTGCTTCTGGAGCGCCTCCTCGAACTTCGAGTACGCCTCGGGCAGCTTGCCCTGCTTGTACAGCTCGGTGGCGTCGGAGAGGATCTTGCGGATTTCGTCTCCGCCGTCCTGGGCCCCGGCGTACGGGGCGGCGAGGAAGGCGAGGACCAGCGAACCGAGCAGCAGGCGGCCGAGCATCGGCGGCTCCTTTCGATCTCCGGGCGTCAGGCGGGGGCGGGACAGATGGATATCCCCCGGTTCGACAAGAACTCCCGTACAGCCCCGGACGTAAGGTGGGACCTTAATCCTTGCGGAAAATCGTGTCAAACAAATGAGTAGAAGCGGTCAAAGCGGTGACAGCGGTGAATCCATGTAGACCTACCGCTTTTACCGCTCCTAGAAGCCCTCGATTACCTCGGCCGCGAGCACATCGTCGTACGTCTGGCGCTTGGTGACGAGGCGCGCGGCCGCGCCCGACACGAGGACTTCGGCGGGGCGGGGGAACGAGTTGTAGTTCGAGGACATGACGTAGCCGTACGCGCCGGCCGAAAAGACGGCCAGGAGATCGCCGCGCCGCACCGGCGGCAGCCGGCGATCCTTCGCGAGGAAGTCCGCGCTCTCGCAGATCGGCCCCACGATGTCGCACGACACGGCGGGGTTCGTCCACTGCTCCTCGTCGGGCGCCCCGCCCTGGACCGCGGGGTCGGTGATCGCGGGCCAGATTCGATGGTAAGCGCCGTAGAGCGCCGGCCGGATGAGGTCGTGCATCCCGGCGTCGCAGATGATGAACTTCTTGTCGCCGGAATCCTTCACGTAGAGGACGCGCGTCAGGAGGATCCCCGCGTTCCCGACGATGAACCGGCCAGGCTCGACGATGAGCTTGAGGCCGGTCCTGGCGATCAGCGGCATGCAGACCGAAGCGATCTCCGCCGCGGTCCGCGCCGTCTTTTCCTTGTACCAGATGCCGAACCCGCCCCCGAGGTCGAGCCACTCCAGGGGATGGCCCAGCGCCTTCACCCGCGGGATGAACTCGAGGAGGCGCGTGAGCGTGTCCACGTAGGGGTCGGTCTTCGTGATCTGCGACCCGATGTGGACGTGCAGGCCCGACATCCGGACGTGCTTGAGCCGGCGCGCGTCCTTCATGACCTCCTCGGCCCGGCGGAGGTCCACCCCGAACTTCGACTCCCGCTTGCCGGTTGAAATGTAAACGTGGGTCTCCGGGTCGACGTCGGGATTGATCCGGAGCGCGCAATCGGCGGTCTTCCCGAGCTTGCCGGCGAGCCGGTCGACGTTCTCGAGCTCCTCCTCGCTCTCGATGTTGAAGAGGAGGATCCCCGCGCGCAGGCCGGCGATGATCTCCTCGTCGCCCTTCCCGACGCCCGCGTAGACGATCTTCCTGGGGTCGGCGCCGACCTTGAGCGCGCGGTAGAGCTCGCCGCCCGACACGACGTCGAAGCCCGAGCCCTCCTTCGCCATCATCTTGAGGATCGAGAGGTTGCTGTTCGCCTTGACCGAGTAGCAGATGATCGGGTTTTGAAAGGCATCCCGCAGCTTGCGGAAATGTTCGAGGATCGTGCGCGCGGAATAGACGTAGAGCGGCGTGCCGTGCGTCCCCGCGAGCGCCTCGGCCTCGGCCTCCTCGCAGCGGAGCCGCCCGTTCTTGTAGAGGAAGTAATCCATAGAGGGGGGACTGGTATATCACGAGGTGAGTCAAAAAAACAGGCCGGGCCGCTGCAAGGCGAGTAGCTCCCAGCTCCATGCCTCGGAGCTCCCAGCGGGGCTTCAAGCTGCGAAGCTAGGAGCCAGGGGCTGCGGAGCTTGGAGCTGCGGGCTTGATGCTTGAAGCTTGAGGCCCAGCGGGGAGCTGGAAGCCAGAGGCTGGAAGCTACTCTTTCTTCGGCTCCTCGGTCTTCCCCGTGCCCTTCCACGTCTTGAGGACCCCCGCCAGGTCGGCCTTGATGCCGGCGCCCGGCTTCGGGAGCGGGACCTTCTTCAGGACGCGCGCCTGGGGGTCGGCCACGCGGATGTCGATGATCCACATCACGGGCACCGCGGTGATGCCGAGCGCCTTCGCCTCGTCCGACTTGACGTCGATCTTCCTCTGCAGCCAGACGGCCTTCTCGTACAGATCGGCGAGCGGCAGGACGTTGAATTCCGGAATCGCCTGCTCGGACTTCGCCTTGTCGTCCTTGTAGACCACCACGAGCGGCTTCTGCTCCTCCTGCGCCGCGGCGACCGCCGTCTCCTCGTCCGCGGCCCACTTCGGGGTGCGGTTGTACTTCTCGATGACTTCGTTGATCTCCTTGGCCAGGCCCTCGGCGCTGGTCCGCCCCTCGTCCACCTTCTTGCCGTCCGAGGAAAGGAAGAAGATGGTGGGGGAGGAGGTGACGTCGAACTTCTTGCGGATCATGTCGTGCTTGCCCTTGTACGTGATGATCCGCGTGAGCTTCATCGAGGCGCGGATGACCGCGTTGTCGCTGAAGGCGCCCGCCTCCAGACTGCGGCAGGGCGCTCAGTTGTCCTGCGTGAAGTAGACCATGACCGCGCGGCCCGCGACGTGGCTCTGAGCGACGATCGATTCGAAATCCGCGAGGCTCTTCGGCTCGACCCACTTGATCCGGCCGCCGTGTTCGCCGGATTGCCCCGCGACGGCGAGAAGCGCCGCGGCCGCGATCGCAAGTTTCGACATGATCCGTCCCTCAACAAAAAAGCCGGCGGAGGTCATCCGCCGGCTTTGGGTAATTCGTGTGACTCCTACTCCTTCTTCGGCTCCTCTTTGGGCTCCTCATTCGAGCCCTCGGTCTTCTTCCACGTCTTCAGGATCGCGGCGAGGTCCGTCTTGATGGTGGCGCCCCTGGGCGCGCTCTTCTTCAGGAGGCGCGCCTTGGCGTCGTCCACCCGGGCGTCGATGATCCAGACCTCGGGAAGCGTCTTGATCCCGAGGGCCTTCGCCTCGTCCGACTTCACGTCGAGAGTCTTCTGGACCCAGACGGCCTTGCCGTAGAGCTCGGCCACGGGCTGAGCCGAGAATTCCTGCTCGGCCAGCGCCGACTTCGGCTTGTCGTCGCGGTAGAAGATGACGAGGGGCATCTCGTCCGTCTTGGCCGACTTGAGCGCCGCTTCCTCGCTCTCGGCCCACTTCGGGGCGCGGTTGTACTTCTCCGCGATCTCGTCGATCTGCTTGATCAGGGCCTCGGCGTTGCGCGAGGCGTCCCCGACCTTCTTGCCGTCGGGGCCGATGAAAATGAACGTCGGGTAGCCGGAGACGCCGTATTTCTTGGCGACGGCATCGTGCTTCCCCGCCATCATCATGAACCGGTTGAGCTTCTCGGAGGCCTTCACCACCGCGTCGTCACTGAGCGCGCCCGCGCTCAAAGCTGCGCAGGGTTTTCAACCGTCCATCGTGAAGAAGATCATCCCCGCCCGGCCGTTCGCCGTGGACTGCGCGATCAGGGCGTCGAATTCCTTCGCGTTCCTCGGCTCGGTCCATTTCACCTTCCCGCCGTGGTCCCCGGCGGGGGCCGCGGCGACGAGCAGCGCCGCGATAGCGATGGAGAGTTTCTTCATGGATTCGTTCCTCCCAGAAGTCTCAGAGTATACGACGCGGACGGCCGAATCGATCCAGTTTTCAGCAACCGTACGTCAGGTCGAACCCGGGACTCCCGTTCAGGACCCACAGGGCCCCGAAATGGTGCAAGGCGTCGCTCAGGACGAGGGCCAGGCCGGTCGCGGACCAGCGATCGGCGTGCGCGGGCGCCCAGCGGCGCGCCAGCGGGAAGGCCAGGAGCATCGCGAGCCCGAGGTAGCCGTGGTGGATGCGCAGTCCAAACGTGAACGCGGCGAGGCCGGCGGTCGCGACGCGCGACTCCAAACCCCCTCCGACGCGGAGGACCAGGGTCAGCGTTTCGAAGAGGAGCGTGAGCCCGACCGCCATGAGGATCCACCGGAGCCGGGCCTGCGGCACGGGCGCGGAGGTCGGCGGGGACATGGGGGCCATATTATCTGAATTCGCCTGCAGGGTCATGGTGTTGCGGATATAAATAGGACCGATCATGCGCTCAATTGTGATCGCGTTTGCGCTTTCCGCCGTCCCGTTTTGCGCCTCCTGCGGGGCCGCCCAGGATGACCGGTCGAAGTCCGCCCGGGAGGCCCTCGCGGCGGTCGAAGAGCTGCGCGGGATCGCCGACGAGCTCCAGGTCGTCGGGGACAAGGTCTCCGAGATGGAGGAGAAGGCGATCGCGAAGGGGATGACCTCGGACCAGAACCCCGAGCTCGAGGCGCTCCAGAAGCGCTTCCAGGAGCTCCAGCAGCGGGCGCAACGGTCGGTCCGGAATCTCAGGCCCGACCTCGACCGCAAGATCGCGCAGGAGCCGAAGGACGCCGGGCTCCTCGAGGCGCGCAGCCGGTTCCTCGAGACGCTGGGAAGCCCGGAAGAGGCGCTGCGGGACCTCGACGCGGCC